>NZ_JARPLC010000039.1:20107-31053 GCF_032350395.1 Limnospira sp. PMC 289.06 | reverse complement strand
AGAGAGCGATCGCCAACAAGCCGAAGAACGCGCCCAACAGGAGGCAGAACGCGCTAACCGCCTCGCCGAAAAACTGCGGGAATTAGGCATTGACCCTGATGCTATGTAATCCCCTTTGAGGAGGAATACACCCAGAAAGTCAAGGAATCTGCTGATTGTGTTCTGGGTGTGTTTATTATCGCGCCTTAGTTATGTTCGGATCAGATGAGCGATCGCCTAATTTTCCCTAAACAAGGGGGGTTTATGGGCGTTCCCAAAAGAAACCTGCTTTCGGAAACCTCCGCGATAACTAACCTTATGATGGGGAATATACCCCATTTATTCCTCGGTATAGATATTTTGTTTTATAAAACCTCCAATTCCATTGAATTCTGAATATTTAATTCCAGTATGCCATCACTTATTTGATTCGGGACTACTCCCAGAACTTTAATCTCTTTATTCTGAAGTTCCAGCAAATTCGTACCACCAGGAACTTGATTGAGAATTTGCGAAGATACTACCACCCGATAAAGTTGATTACCTTCTGCCATCAAATTTAACCAAACTGTGTCAACAGTCGGCCGCCTCCAGCCATTGACTCGACCCCTGATCACATTCCCGCCATGAGTAACTGTTGTCGGAACTGTACCCGCCTCAGTTGCACAAAAGAAATTAACGGGATTCTTCCCAAAATCAGAACAAACTAAAATTTCTTCGGTTCTCCGGATAATTCCTCTGAAATTGGTATAATCTGATTCTGAGCCTGGGCCATAGTTGGCTTGTTTTTGAAGGCCTGGAGGGGCGTTGAACAAAACTCTTTTGATTACCTTTTTGTCTGATTCTGAAAGTTCGGGAGAGAGATATACTCCTGCACCCGGAATAGCTCGACTCAGGTGGATGATACGGATATCTGGATCGTTTTTGACTGTATCACCTAAAGCCCCCGCACCCAAATCTGCTTTTCCGGTCTTCACCATTTCCCGAATATTCTGCCCTCGGTGTCCCATATCTACGGTTAGAGTTTTGCCATACAAATCGTAAACGGGCATATAAAAACTCGATGCTGAGTTGAACCCGCCCAAGGCAATTACGGTGCTTGGTGTTATGTCATTGATAGATTGAATTGGGCTGTCCGCTCTGACGTACAATGCAGAATAATAATAAGGCGGACGTTCAGGAAACATTAAAGCGGCAAACGTATAACTGTTATCTTGGGCAGCAACAGAAATGATCGGAGACAGGGTAAAGACGACATCCCACTCTTTCTTGGCTATTCGATCCTTGGCTTCTTGGTAAGGTAGATTATGGTCACCATCGATCGCCAAGTCTACTTTTTTACCCAGAAAAAAATCAATAAAATTACTGGGGATTAACTCTTGTCGTAAATAATCTACTAGGTCGGTGTTGTACTTGGGATTGCTTAAACTGCCAATTGTTAAGGATTGGGCTTGTACTTTCGGTTTCCACAGGTAGGGAAGCGATCGCCACCCCAACCCTAGAACAACTATAGAAACAATTGTCGATAGAACCAATAGCCCACGTTTTGGTGATGTTGGTGTTGATGTGGGTTGTGGTACAGAAGCGGGAATATTATTGGGCTGCATCTGTGTATTCGTAAGAGATTTGAGCATTTCTGCGGCGCTAGAGTAGCGATCGCCAGCGCGGGTGCGAACTGCTTTATCTAACACATTGGCTAAACCGCCACTGACTTCTGGTGCATCTTGTCGCCAAAGGATTTCTGCCGTCCCCGGATCGATCGCCAAATCTTGCGGCAGCTTACCTGTTAACAAATAAATTGCCGTCAGTCCCAAACTATATAAATCACTAGAATAAACAGGTCTACCGATTGCCTGTTCAGAAGCCATAAACCCAGGAGTACCAATTACAATCGAGTTAACCGCATTTCCTTGGGTATTGAGCTGGGTACTCATGGCTTCCTTAACGGCACCAAAGTCAATCAACACTGGCTTGCCATCTTCCTGGCGCAAAATAATATTGTCCGGTTTGATGTCGCGATGGACTATTTGCTTGTCGTGTATGTATTGAAGCACTCCCAACAGACTGGTCAAAATTGCCCTCACGGCACTTTCGCTGAGTTTACCCTCCCTTTGCACCTTCGCTTCTAGTGTTTCACCCTCGATATACTCCTGCACCAAGTAAAACTTGTTCAGCTCCTCAAAGTAAGCGTACAACCGAGGAATCTGGTGATGCTCCCCCAAAGTTTGCAATGTTGCCGCTTCCTGCCGGAATCGTTCTTTCACAATATTGTTAAACTGGCGTTGAACTTGGCGCTTGAGTTGCTTGATCACATAGTTTTGCTGCAAGGGCATCTGGGTGTCTTGTGCCAGGAATACCTCGCCGAAACTACCGGTTCCCAGGGATTTTATAACTTGATAGCGACTATTTATAAGTTGATGCTGATTATTTAAGGGCGTTTGCATGATCGCTACTCTTGGCTGGGGCTGACTCGGTGAGTGGGACGGACTGGACAGAGGGAACGATCGCCTTTTAACGTCAATCATAAGTTCTGTTAATTATCCATTAAAGCCGTTCTTATGTTTCCAGACATCAGTATTTTTACTGAATTTCCTGAATACATAAGCAGGGCGCGATCGCTTGTAAATTGACAATCGGCATCACTCCTGAAATTGCAGGTTACACTTACCTATCGCCTTCGCGGATAACTTTTACGCAAATTGGGAAAAATTTTTGGGGTTAATCCTCAAACAGCCCAGAAACCCCGTTTCTCCCCTCGAGACTAACGACAACAACCCCCGATCGCCTCCACCGCTAGATGACCCAAACCAATAGATTCCAGAAGTTCCGTCCACCCGGCCGCGATATCTGCATTTCCTGGATTATCGCGACGCAATTCGGCGAGAGTGGTTAGAGTTTCGTGCCATAACCCATTCGCCGCATAGACTTCCACCCGCTGCATGGGTGTTGTTGCCACTTCTAGCTGACTGGTTAGGGTTCTTGAGGGGGCAACTCTTTCCACCATTGCTTGTACATAGTCATCCTCAGCCCGAATTCTCGGATTGCATCGATAGGAGAATTGCCACAAATATTTTTTGCCAATTTCCAGGGGGGGGAGGCTTTCCGGTAGGCGGAAACTCACAATTCCCGGTGTGTCGGTAATCCTGACCACGGTTTGGTAAACTTGGGTTTCTTGTTCATCCAAGACCACAAATTCTACCTCACGGGTCAGCTCCGAGGAATAAGGCACATAAAACCAGAATGTGGGATGTCCCGATAGGGTGTAGTTCACTTGACTGGGAATTAATGCGGTCAGAGGTTTATCCACGGCGGGACAGGAGGTGCGACTCCCAGAACCTTCGCGATCTTCTGGGGGTTGGGGGTCTGGTGCATCAAAGGCTGTGGCAACCAGGACATCGGGTAATGGCAATTGATGATTTTCCGGGCGTAATTCCCTGCTATAAGTGCCGTAAACTCGCTGTATTGGCACTATAGCGATTAGGAGAATCAAGGCGATGGATAACTGCAATTTGCCGGGTTGCGGCGGTTTTCTTAAAGGACTGGACAAGCTGCTACTCCTGGGTAGTTGGGGTTATGTTTACTTATCGCAATGGGGGGAGAAATTTACGCAAAAAAGGAGCGATCGCCAATGTCAATGCTGGGGGGAGTAGGGGAACCCAAGTGCCTTGAAGCAGTAGCAGATAGCAGAGGATATATAGAATGGCGATCGCTATGACGATGGCTGTAATCATCACGATGTCACTGTTGCCGATGTACAATGCGATCGCACTTCCGGCCATTGACCACACTACCACCCAAATCACTTCTTGCCACCAAACCCATACCCCAATCAGGGCACGACCATCAAGGGCCGCACTGAGAATATGGCTGACCATCTGTGCTTGCACCATCACTCCTGGTACTTGATCAGAGGGAGATTGTCCGGCGCGGTGGGGAGTGCTAAAAAATTTAGCGTTGACTCTACTGGTAAAACCAATCAGCACAATTCTGTTTTTGACTAGGTTAGGGTCAAAATCTCCCTGCAAAACTTGGGTTAGGGTCAGAGTTCTGGCTATGGGAAAAGAACGATAATTTAACATCACATACCATCCCCCTGTCGGTAGATTTTTGTATGCTCCGCTATGGGTATTTCCCAGGGGATTAAAAATCGCTTCGCCTAATTGTAAGGGGTTGTTTTGATTGCCTTGATTATCGGGAAAAATATTCTCAGCCGCTAGGTATTTTCGGGCTAATTGAAAGCTCAAGGAAAAACCCGTGTTACAGTCGGAGTTAGCTCTCATAAAAAATAGGTGTCGTCGCAAAATTCCATCAGGATCGACGAGGACATCATCAAATCCTAAGCGATTATTGGGGATGACATCAGGCGATCGCACAGCGGGTTCATTAGCCCGGGGGAAACTACAGATAGCAAACAAATTATCTTGCTGCTGCATTTGTGTTCGCAATTCTGCATCCCCAGGAGGGACGGGAAAATCTCGATAAATGGTTAACCCGATCGCCCTGGGTTGATGGGGTTCTAATTGCTGCAATACTTGACTAATCGTGCCATCAGAGATAGAATATTCTTGTCGTGATTGTACATCATTTCCCGTCACTTCAACGACTACAATTCGGGGGTCGGGTGGTTCGGGAGGACGCGATCGCATTAAGTGATCATAGAGTTTCAATTCCCCCCCTTGTAAAATTCCCAATTGGCGGATAATTAGAATCATTAAAGCTATCCCCCAACTGCTTAACCAAAAAGTGCGATCGCGCCCTTGGGAAAAAGCAGGTTTTATTGGGGGCTGTTGCTGTCGCCAAACTATCGGTAATTCGGCGGGATTTTGACAGATAATTGGCAACCAACTAGCACAGGGAAATTTATCTTCTAAACCCTGTAAACGTTCCCGGGCTTGTCGCACTGCCAAGTAAAAGGAATAACCCCTAGAAAAAGCCTGAATAAATCCGACTAAAAAGGCATGGGCTACCCGATCAGACACGGGTTCTCGCATCACAATAATTTGGGGAATATGTAAATCAGCCAATTCCGCAGCTAAGGATAACCCCTGGCAAGAATTAAAAATCGCTAGTTGTAAGCCACGGCTGATAGCCGTTTTTAAGGCTAATTTTAGATGAGAAATGCCGATTTTATCAGTGGCATTAATCGACAATAAACCCCCGTTACCATTTTCTTCACTCTCACTATGACCGGCAAAAAATAAAATATCCCAACCGCGATCATCCCATAAATGTTGGTCAACTTCCTGACGGGAAGGTTGAACCAAAAAAACAGTTTCCGCATCGGCAATTTCTGACAAAACTTGGCGATCCTCCGCCAGATCGAGGCCGTTATCATTGCCTAAAATAGCTAAAATTCTAATCTGTTTTCTTCGGTTTAACTTCTGCACTCGCTGATATTCTGGGGCGCTTAAAGCAATTTCGGCTTGGGGATAATCAGACAAAAAATCCCAAAAATGCCAAGGTAAACGCCGCACTAATTCATCATCAGTTTCCAGAATTAATTGGATTTCGTCATTCTGGTTGAGATGCGATCGCAATTGGCGATCAATATTTCTAAATTTCTCAGCACCCAGCCACTCATTAATAACCTGAAGATACTGCTGGCAAATATCCGAAAATTCTACCTGAGAAACATTGGTGATATCTTCCCGATCTATTTTGATGCGGGGATGCCATCCCGGACGGCGATAAAGTGCTTGATAAATCAAATTCCAACGACGATAAATCCCATCTAATTCCTGGGCGGGAGGTAACGCGCCAGTAAATTTTAGCGGACGGGGATTTTCCGGTTCCCAAAGTAGGGCGGTGACATGGGGAAAACCGGATAGCAAATTCCCATATCCTAGATTAATGACAACAATAGTTGGTTTTTTGGGACTGGTCATTAAATAGCAAAGTTCTCTATAATCATGGCATTTTCTAGGGCAACTTGAATAGAAAAGCGTTCCCCCGTTTCTCCGGTAAATCGGGGCAGTTGGATATAATTATCATGACGGCGCGATCGCACTTCTTGTAAAGTATCTGCCTGGTCTGATAGTAATGCTAACCGCAAATTCGGCGGTAAATAAATTTCTCCATTAGGGGGATAAAGTCGCACTCTGACTGCCATAGTATCAAATTCTGGTGTTAGCGCCACCAACAATACTACCATTTGACTGCCCAACTGCATTTGCAAATCAATCAATTTTCCCCTTTCTATCTCAGCTTGTCTATCTGGTGGAGAAGTGCGAAAATTATAGGCGAGATTTGGAGTGCTAAATATTGAGCCCAAATCCTGCCACGTTTCCCCAAAGATTCCTTGGCACCACTGACTAAGGTTGACCAAATTCTGCCGACGCAACCCAGATAAAGTGGTCAACAGTGTTTCTACGGGTTGCAACTGACTCAGGGGGATGTCTGGGCGATCGATGCTATGAATAAATCCCAGAATATTGGCGGCTTTTAAAGAATCTTCAATTTGCACGACTACATAGCCAATGCGATCGCCCCAAACTTCCGGGGGAATTCGGCAAATTTGCTGATTTTCGCGGATCGGACGACATTCGAGAATCCCCAATCCGGTCACCTGTAGATCTGCCACATCACTAGCCAAGCGGGCGATCGGATTCCAACTATCACCAGCATTGAGTTGGGTAGCAATTCCCATCCACTCCAAATAATTACGCACCACACAAACCGCCAGAGTGTTAAAATAAACCTGTTCAGCTTTTTGGCGATTGGGTTGTTCCCTCGCAAATTGTTGGGCGAGGCGGCGCGAATTTGTGCCGATCAACATGGGTAAGGCAGAATTTTCGGTTTGTTGGGTATGATTAGCCATAATTGTTATTGGTTGAATGACCTCTTTATAGATATCCGGCTGATTCGCCAAATTTACGCAATTGTGGCAGACATTTCCGCTGATAAAAGCTGCTGAGGGTAGAAACTGGTAAACCCAACTCTGCGGAAAGATCCTCCCAGGTAGTTTCGGGGGGTAAACGACGTAAAATCAACAGTTGACAGGTAACATCTTTTCGACCCCGGAGTTGGAGACGCTGCAATTCTCCCTCTGGGTCAGTTTCCGCCCACTTGCGGGTAGCTTGCAGGATCGGCGGGATATCTGGGAGGGCTTCAAAGGTATCCAAAAAGGTGAGGGTGTCATCATCATATAGCGGTTGTGAAGCCGAAACCATTTGTTGTTTCTGGTTTTGGTGTTTAATAGCCCTATCTTTGAGGCGCATTTTTAGGTAAACATTTAGCCAGGTGGTGATGCTACTGCGATCGCTATCATATTTATCTTTCCCGGTGGTGGCTTCACAGAGATTTAGGCAAAAATATAGCCAAGTTTGTTGCCAGACTTCCTCATAATAGGGGGTATTTTCTCGCCATAGCTTGCCTGATTTGACAATCATTCGATACAGTTGAGTTAACCCTTGCTGGCGTTTTAGGCTTCCGGGAGGGTGGCGACAAGTCTCGGTAATGAGCGATTGTAATTGGCCATTAATCATTTAAGTAAAATGCCTCTAAAAAACATTTCATCCTGTCTGTTTCTGATTGCGTTTATGACTCTGGGTAAAATTGAGTTTATCAAATTTCTTTGGTTTCCGGTAACAGGGTTGCCAGTTTTGGCACAAGAAAGGGGAGAAGATCTGGTCATTGAGGCGATTCAATTGCATGAAATCGGAGATAAACAGGTCGCTGGCGGTGAGTTGAAAGAAGCGTTGATAACCTTCGATCGCGCTTTGCATAAGGTGCGGGTGGAAGGCGATCGCCAACTAGAAGCGTTGATTTTAAATGATATCGGTGTTGTCTATCGCAATTTGGGCAATTATCCCCAGGCTGGGCATTTTTTAAACGAGGCTTTAACTATTCGCCAAAATCTTAACGACCGACAGGGAATTAGCCAAACTCTGATTAATTTGGGGGCGCTTTCTTCCTCCCAAGCTAACTATCCCCAAGCCATCAATTTTTATGAGCAAGCCTTGGCAGTTTTGCCAGCAGAAGAATCCTATGGATCGGCTGTTATTTTTAATAATATGGGGCAAATTTATCGAGCTTTAGGACAACCTCAAAAAGCCCTGATTTATTTTCAACAAGCCGGGGCGCTATTTGCACAAGAAGATGATGATTTTGCGGTGGGAATTACTCTCGCTAATATGGGGGCGGTTTATCATGCTATGGGGGACTATTCCCAAGCGTTAGAATTCTATGGGAAAGGGTTAGCGATCGCCTCGGAAATCGGAGATGCTGTCGGGGTTGGTCAAACCCTGTTAAATATGGGGGCGGCTTATGAGAAATTAGCCAACTATTCCCAATCGTTGCAATTGTACAACCAAGGATTAGAAATTATGAGGGCGATCGGTGAAGAAGATGCCCAGAGTCAAGCCTTGAATAATATCGGTTCAGTTCATCGATTAATGGGGGACTATTCCCAAGCCATAGAATTCTACGATCGCGCCTTAGAAATTCGGCGAAATTTACGGAATACAGCCGGAATTGCTGTCACCCTAAACAATAAAGGTGTCGCTTTATTTGAAGCTGGAAAAATCGCGGAAGCTACCCAAACCTTATACGCGGCAATTGACGCATTAGAATCTCTGCGACCCGGCTTGAGCGATGCCAATAAAGTCTCGATTTTTGATAAATATCGGTCTAGTTATAGTATACTACAAAAAGCATTAATTAGCGAAAATAAACCGGAAATCGCCTTAGAAATTGCCGAGAGAGGTCGCGCCCGTGCTTTCCTGGAATTAATCGCCCAACAACTATCTCCTGAAGCGGTGCAAGAATATGACCGGCAAAATAATCCGCCTATGAGGATTTCCGACATTCAAAAAGTGGCAGGACAGCAAAATGCTACCCTAGTTCAATATTCGATTATTAGTGATAATTTCGGCAACAATTCCGCTTTATTTATTTGGGTGGTGCAGCCGACGGGAAACATCACTTTTCGGGAAGTAAATTTAAGCCAATTAGAAACGTTTAGGGAGACTTTAGTGCCTTTTTTGGCGGAGGGTACGGACTCGGAAGCGGAAGGTTTATTAACGGCTTTGGTGCGGGGAACTCGCCAGGGAATCACGGAAACTCTGCCCAGCATTTCTACCCGCAATCTCAGAAATAGTCACTTGCAACAATTGCACGATTTACTGATAAAACCGATTGCCGATTTACTGCCGCAAAATCCAGAAGATAAGGTGATATTTATCCCCCACCAGGAGTTATTGTTTGTGCCGTTTCCGGCGTTAATCGATGAAAGCGATCGCTATTTAATTTTCAACCATACTATTCTAACCGCCCCAGCCATTCAGGTGTTACAATTGACTCGCCAACTGGCAGAAAACCGGAGAATTAACAGGACAAATAACCCCGCCAATGCTCTAGTAGTGGGCAATCCGGTGATGCCAAAATTGTCTATAGAACCGGGAGAAGAACCCAAGAGATTAGCTAATTTACCCGGTGCAGAAGCCGAAGCGATCGCCATCGCCTCTATGTTGAATACAGAAGCGTTAATTGGTAGTGCAGCGACGAAATCAGAGGTTTTGGAACGCATTAATTCGGCGGCGATCGTGCATTTGGCAACCCACGGGTTACTGGATGATTTTAGCGAGTCTGGGGGTGTTTTAGGGGCGATCGCACTAACTCCAAGTTATGGCGATCGGGGGTTTCTCACTTCTGAGGAAATCATGGGATTGAATTTAACAGCTTCCTTAGTGGTTTTAAGTGCTTGTAACACAGGTGGCGGCAGAATTACAGGTGATGGTATCATCGGATTATCTCGTGCCTTTATTGGTGCCGGGGCTGAAAGTGTGATTGTCTCTCTATGGCAAGCAGAGGATGCACCCACCGCCAAATTAATGCAGGAATTTTATCGACTTCTACCCCAAAAAGGCGATCGGGCTGTGGCTTTACGACAAGCCATGTTGACCACTATGGAAGAATATCCTCAACCCAAACATTGGGCAGCTTTTACCCTCATGGGCGAATCTCTCAAATAGAAATACAACCCCGTTTCTGACTCCTGGTTTGTGACCCCCCTGCCGGAAACTGTAGCGGGGGAGGTAGTTTTGGCGTGAATGAATGACCGTTACCAGACAGGGGTTGAGAAGAAAACCGGGAATGGGAGGGAAACCCTATCGCCAGGGCGCAATGCCCCACCAAGGCGATCTGCTTGTAATGGTTTATACTAATTGATAATTGTTCATCTTCACACTCGGAGTATTTATGACGGCTACACAAGTTTCTGCTCGCGAACTTTTCCGCGCTGCTTATGAAAATCGTTACACCTGGGATGCGGATTTCCCAGGCTACACTGCTGATGTCACCTACGAACATGATGGCCAGGTGATTCATGGTCGGGCGAAGGTCGGGTCGGATATGAAGGCAGAAGTGCTAGATGTTGCTGACGAGGCGGCGCAAAAGGCTATCCATGGGCAACTGTGGGAAACGGCGATCCACCGGGTACGTCGAGATTTTGAGGCGGTGCATGGAGAAAATACGTTTAGCTATGGCGAAACGGACGAAACGGGGGCGGTAGAAATCATTATCGGCGGCAAGGGGGAAGGCGATCGCTACCAACTCCGCAATAATGAGGTTTGCATGGTGCATCGTCACATTCACGGGGTGGTAGTGACGATCTACACCCACAGCAGCCACCAAACGCCGGAGGGTTATCTTTCCCACCGTTATGATTCTGTTTATCATGACCCCAAAACGGGGGCACAGAAGGGGGAAAAAAGCGATTTTGAAGATTCCTATACCCCAGTAGGCAAGTATCAAATCCTCAGTGAGCGGATTATCCACAACCCAGAAAGCGATCGGAGCGATCGCTTTACCTTCTCTAACATTCAACTGTTAAGCTAGGTTAGTTTGGTAATCTCATTTTGAACAAAGCCACCGCGTAGGGGCGGGTTCCGCCGTCAATTTTGCATCGCCACCAGGATATTAATAAACCCGCCCCACCGGACAATTGATAATTGTAGGGGCGGGTTCTG
>NZ_JARPLC010000039.1:0-20098 GCF_032350395.1 Limnospira sp. PMC 289.06 | reverse complement strand
GCGGGTTCTGCTGTCAATTTTGCATCGCCACCGGGATATTAATAAACCCGCCCCAACCGATAATTAAATCATGAAGGTGCGGCTGCACATAGGGTTCAAGTCGATTGGCGAAATGTTCTGAAATGGCTGTTGATGAAACTGAATTGACTATCACTGTATAAATTCAGTGTCATTGGACTGATAAGTATTTGGAGTCCCCCTTGCTGAATCACGGGGGGGCTATTTCGCCCATCTTAGCAAAAAAACACCCACCATGAGTCAACCTTTTGAATCCTTTGCTATTCCCGAACCTCAACAAGAGGCAAAAAAGGCAGCCGAAACTTTACGGGAACTGCACCCAGAACTGTTAGAACCTCGCCCCCAAGCTAATAATTCCCAACAGACTCCAAAGAAGATCGGCTTATTTCTCCTAGGTTTCATTTGGGCAAATCCCAAACAATTCTATGGCAAAAAATGGGTCACTAATGAACTGGTCGAACACTCCCAACTCACGGCGGGGGTAATTAGCACTGCTAGTCTGGTTAATGCCATAACCAATCAACCAATTTTGTTTTTTGCTTTAAAGGAATTTGGCGTTTTGGCTTTCATTTTTAGCCCAATGCTGAACCTGTTACTGGTGCGTTTCACTAACGAAAATGGTACTGCTGTGGCGGGACGAAAACGGGGCAACCAGGACTGGGCAAAAGCCGGGGCGGCGGCAATGATCGCTATGTCAATCTTGCAATCTCTGGCGGCGGCAATAGGTAGCGAAGCCCTCAATAATCGCCCGGAACTTAGCAGTTTAAAAGCCCTGGAAATCATCGAGACACAAACTCAGAATTTGGCGGATATTCCGGCTACAACTCCCGCCTATGAAAGCGCGCGCGAAGAGTACCAAAAGTTACGGCAAGAGTTTCAAAGCACGTCCCGCAATCATCCTAATTGGGATACTTTATATGTCAAATTATACGGCTCCTGGGCCGATCGCGATCGCAATTGGCGGACGGTTCCCACGGAAAATCTGCCCGTAGAACAGCGGATGTTGCGGCTACAACAAGAGGCGATCGCCATCAAACAACAAGCACAGCAGGACTGGGCAAATAAATTAGCCAAGCGTCATCACATCGGCGATGATGTCCTATTTGTGGCTCAACAAATGCCCCAATTATTTGACCGACATTTTGATGATAATTATCAGCTAATCTCTGGCACTGAAATCATCCGGTTAGCCATGTTAAACCTCACCTATAAAGTCATGCGCTTTGATATTGCGGGGTTGGGAATTTCCCTCGGTTGGATGGTTTTGTCCGTGGTCAGTAGCACCGCCGCCTGTTGGATGACTCTCGCCCACGCCCGCCGCGAGGATGTGATTATGTCGCGGGATGATGCAGTGGGAGAAGCCATAGAAGCCTATCTCGAATATCTTATTAGTGGTGCAGATTTGCCGGATAATTCCCCCCAAAAATAACCAGCCAAATTAGGGTGCTTTTCTACTATCTCAATTTACCAGGATATTTTCACAGACTATCCCACCGCCATTGGCTCAAATCCTTAGCAACCATGAAAGTGATTCCCATGCAACAACCTAATCGTAATCTGAACAATTCTCATCTTACTCCCATTGAGAATAAACCCGACATTTTCCCCGCTGAAATTAGCGATCGCATTCTGCTGATCAGGTTCTTGGAAAACTACCGCAAAACTGGGCGCTGTGAATCTCTCCCCCAATTGCAAGAAATCGCCAGGTTAGCTTATCAACGACAACTGACATCCCCCAAACAAGCCCGCGCATTATTGTCCGACCTAGACCATATAGAATCATCTCTACCAGGCTTATTTAACAGTTTAAGCGCCTTGATATCAGATTTTGGTGAAAACATTAAAAATGGCAATCAACCCGACTCAAAGCAGCGTTTTGAGTTGCTGGATAGCTTGACTGAAACTATCGAATTTCTGGAGCGTTTAACTGCGATCGCCAGGAATCATCCCGATGCTCCAGAACCGGGATTTGAGGAAGGTTTTGCCTCTTGTTATTTGACCTTAATTAAGCAAGTTAATGATGTGCGTTACGGTTTGTCTTACTTACAGGAATATCTGCGCCCGCAAGCTCTGCAAAATCAACTCAGTCGCTATCCTAATCCTGATTTGAAGCTAATCACTTTAATCACTGGAATTGAAGACCTTTATATCACTGTGATGCTCTTAATTCCCCGACTGCGAGAAAACGTCACCCGTCAAGTTCCCCAATTCTGGGGTTCAGTAGAGTATTGATACCATGGAGGATAAACCAATGTTTAACTGGCTGAATGAATTATTTAATAGTGGCAAAAAATCCCAATCTGCCGATATTGATATCTCCGAAATTGACGACATTGAACCCGTAAAAAATCCCATCAGTAGCAGCGAGTTTATTAATCGCTTACAGGGGGGAGAACGCCGATTCAATAATCTAATTGTGGAAGGCGTGGATTTGCGAGGGTTAGATTTAAGTCACTTAGTCCTGGCTAATTGTGAGTTACAAGACAGTGATTTGAGTTATGCTTGCTTGTTTAACGCTAACTTTAGCCGTAGTAAATGCGATCGCACTAATTTCACCGCCGCCTATTTAGAAGGGGCGAACTTCTATAAAACTAGCTTAGTAGGTGCGAATTTCAGTCACTGTCAAGCTATTCATATTAACCTCAGCCGTGCAAACTTAAACTATGCTAATTTAACTTGGGCGAATTTAACAGCCGCCAATCTCTCAGCCGCCCAATTAGAAGGGGCGAATTTATCAGGGGCTAACCTAGAAAATACCAACTTAGATTATAATCCTACCCGGGTAAATATCGGTTTACAAATGCTGCGTTTACCCACAGGATTACAAATAATTAAAAAATCCCCAGCCAGTTAATCACCTAGGGGCTGTGGTTAGTTGATGCAGCCACAGCCTTTTCCTGGTTTTAGATAGGGCTACAGATGCTTAAAAAATCCGGGGGATAGATAATCGAAAGTAATCAAGCCTATCTCTAATCCGTCCGGTTCCCCTGCTGACCCCTAACCGCCCATTTATCGATATTGCCAAATCATTAACCGATTTGCTATGATTAATTATGATAAGCACCTCTTAAATTAAATGCCCATTGAAACTATCCCTAACAGCGATTTTATCTATTATCTAATTGCCTTTGATAAAGACGGAAACGAACGCACTGACGACCCGGACGGTCTCATGAGTGAACGAGTTTTACAAGTCATTCAGCAACAACCCGTTACCGATGTATTTTTGTTTAGCCACGGTTGGTTAAGTGATATTCCCGCCTCCCGGAGACAGTATACAAGATGGATAGAAGCAGTTATTCAGCAGAAAGATGATCAAGCACGTTTTCAGCAAGTACAACCGGGATTTTATCCCCTAGCCATTGGTTTACACTGGCCTAGTATGCCTTGGGGAGATTATGAATTAGGAGAATCCCCCCTATCGATGAATTTGAATAATTCCCCCCAAGAGAACCTGGAAAATCAGCGATTATCTGTAGTTGATGAAATGGTCGATCGCTATGCGGAAAATATTGCCGACACCCCCGCCGCCAGATGCGCCCTAGAAGTGATTTTTAATGCCGCCACTGAAAATATAGCCCCAGAAACCCTGCCTATAGACGTTCTCAATGCTTATCGAATATTAGACCGCGAAGCTGGTTTACAAGCCATAGGCATTGCCGCCGCCCCCAGTGCCGATCGCGATCCCTTTGATCCAGAAATTACCTTTGCCGCCGCCAGAACCGAAGCCCTCAGTTTTAGCGGATTTAGTTGGGGGGGACTTCTAGCGCCGTTGCGAACCCTCTCCTTTTGGAAAATGAAAGACCGCGCCCGGGAGTTTGGGGAAAATGCCGCTTTTCACCTGTTAGCCCAACTACAACAAGCGGGAGGCGATCGCCTGCGTTTCCATCTCATGGGTCATAGTTTTGGCTGTATCGTCGTTTCTGGGGCTTTGGCGGGGTCGGGAACCGACTTGAGAAATCACCACCCCATTAACTCCCTGTTGCTGGTACAGGGGGCGTTATCTCACTGGTCCTATTCTCCTGATATTCCCCTGAGTCCAGGAGTGCCGGGTTATTTTCATGGTATCATCACCAACAGCCTGGTCAAAGGTCCGATCGCTATTACTCACTCGAAATGGGACACCGCCCTAGGTAAATGGTATCCGCTAGGGGCTTCCGCTGCGAGTTTAATCAGGCGATCGATTAGTTTCTACTCAACCGACAACCTGCCTAAATATGGAGCTTTAGGAGCATTTGGGGCTAGTGGTGATCACGAATTCCGAGCAGTTAATTGCGATATGTTACCCATAGATGCCCATTATCCCTTAGTTCCCGGAGCCATTTATAATATCAACGCCGATGAATTTATCCGCGAGGGTAGCGGTTCCCAGGGCGCTCATAGCGATATTGCTCGCCCAGAAGTCGCCCATTTAATGTGGGAAGCCGCCCTCACCTCTGTAGATTGGCGAATTTAGCCTAGCTTTGATCGCCTCGGTTCATGCGACGCAAGTTGAGAACATCACTGATGTTTTTAATTTGTAGACAGGTTTGCTCAAATTGATTGCGATCGCATATTTCGATACCCAACTCTATCAAAGCCGGAGCGTCGCGAAAGGTCTTAACCTGAGCGCTACGAACGTTGATATTGTTGTCTTTCAGTCGAGATAAAATGTCATTGAGTACCCCCACCCGGTCTAATACCTCAATCTGAATTTTCACCAGATAAGTTTTCCGTCGTCCTTGGTCAATGGGGGTAGGATTCCAACTAACTGGAACTAGGCGATCGCCACTAACCTTGCTAACATTATGGCAGCCTTGGCGGTGAATGGAAATCCCACGAGTCCGGGTCACAGTCCCAATAATTGGCTCTCCAGGAATCGGATTACAGCATCCCGCGATATGGTACATTAACCCCTCAACCCCCGCGATCGGAGATTTGCTAGTAGATGTAGAAGTAGGTACAGACCCATGTAATGTATTTCTAGGGGCTAAATTCTGCATTTGTAGGTTATTAGCCGCCTGTTCCATCGAAACTTCTGGAACCGGACTATTAGCTTTCACCACATCCCGGAGTCGATGCACCACCTGTTTAAGGGTAATTTCTCCATAACCCAAAGCAGCTAATAAATCATCAACACTGTGATAATTGCAGCGATGAACTACTGTCTGCATTGGCGCGGATTTCAGTAAAGATTCTAAACCATTGCGACCCATTTCTTTCTCTAAAAGTTCCCGACCTCTGGCGATATTTTCATCACGATGCGATCGCTTATACCATTGACGGATCCGATTTTTAGCCGTGCTAGTTCTGACAAAATTCAACCAGTCTAAACTAGGATGGCTATTTTTATTGGTTAAAATCTCCACAATATCCCCATTTTTTAACACCGTATCTAGGGGAACCATCCGTTCATTCACCTTCGCACCTTTGCAATGATTACCCACTTCACTATGCACCCGATAGGCAAAATCTACCGTAGTGGCACCATTGCTTAAAGCCATCACATCACCATCAGGGGTGAATACATAAACATCCTCATCAAAAAGGTTGTTTTTAACAGTATCTAAATATTCCTGAGCATCTTTGAGATCGCTTTGCCATTCTAGTAGTTGCCGCAACCAGGTAAACTTCTCATCGGTTTCTGTTAATTTGCCAAATTCTGAACCGCCAGTTTCCTTATATTTCCAATGGGCAGCAATTCCATATTCCGCTATATGGTGCATTTCTACCGTGCGAATTTGCACTTCTACCGGGCGACCAGTGTTCCCAATAACTCCCGTGTGTAGAGACTGATAACGGTTAGCTTTTGGCAGTCCGATATAATCTTTAAAACGTCCGGGAATGGGGCGGAAAGAATCATGAACGATCGCTAAAGCCCGATAACATTCCTCATTAGTTTCTACGATTAAGCGCAGGGCAGCAATATCATAAATTTCATGAAACTGCTTGTGGCGTTCTTGCATCTTTTTGTAGATGCCATAAAGGTGCTTGGGACGACCTGTTACTTCATAACATCGGATCCCAGATTTTTCCATGCGATCGCGTAAAATATCCGCTAAGGCTGCTAGTTTTTCTTCCCGAATAGCCCTGCGGTCAGCTACCCGGATTTGAATTTCTCGGTAGGCTTCCGGTTCTATATATTTAAAAGCTAAATCTTCCAATTCCCACTTCAAACGACCGATACCCAAACGGTTAGCCAACGGGGCAAAAATTTCGCGCGTTTCTAAAGCAATACTTCGCTGTTTCGATTCTGACATAAATTCCAGAGTTCGCATATTATGGAGGCGATCGGCTAGTTTAACCACAATCACTCGAATATCTTGAGCCATAGCCAGAAACATCCGCCGGAAGTTCTCAGCTTGGCGTTCTGTGGTATTAGAAAAGTTAAACTTAGATAGTTTGGTCACACCTTCCACTAAATGGCGGACTTCCGGTCCGAAGTTGCTTTCTAATTCTTCCGGAGTGACATCAGTATCTTCGATGATGTCATGTAGAAACCCCGCCGCCACCATAGCGGTATCACTACCTAAAAATCGCAGTAGACCTGCTACAGCAATGGGATGGTTAATATAGGGTTCCCCCGATTTGCGGTATTGTCCCTTATGCAGTTGATAAGCAAATAGGAAAGCCCGCGAGATCAGATCATTGTCTGGAGAAAATGACGGGGTATCTGATGACTCCAGGCTTTGGGAGTTGTCCAGACAATGTTGTAGCCAGTCAGGCACTAAGCATTCGTAGGTGTTTGAGGATGATAGAGTTTTGATGTTCATGGTATTTAGGCCTATTCAATTACAGATACTTGATGACTCTGTAGTTTTCGATACAAAATATGTGGGACGACGGACCCAGAGTAAAATAGGGCTTTCTCCTGACTAACAGCAGTCAGTGTGAAAAAAATAATTGATCATTGAACCGCTGGAGTCTCCACAACCCCGGCGGCGATGCTACTATTAGGTTAGCGATTCACACTTGCACACAGGGGCTGTTACCTGGGTGATTGCCGTGCGATCGCACCTTTGTACGGGATATTTTCAGGCTTTGGGAAATATCCTAACTTATCCCCCAGATATTCCCCACATATCCCTGTATTCTCCTATAGGGCGATCGCCCATATCTCAGAACCATAACAATTAACCCAATTGGATGCTAATTGCATAGGGATCACCATTAACCCAGATTTAACCCAGATTAACCTGGGGTGAGCCCAGTCGCGCTTAGGTACAATTTTTGTCTATGATGGTTAAATAATAGACAAACTTCTTAACATTATGTTAACAAAGGAGTTCCATAAAGCGATCACAGAATTCAGGCAATCTTTGGAAAGACTCCAAAAAACCATGGTTTCTGACCAATCCGATGTAAATCAGATGACTGAAGCCTTTGGCGAGGTTCAGAGGGTGTTTGAGAGTCGGATTATGCAGCTAGGCGATAGTGACAGCCTGGCGCAACTTCAGTCCTACATCACAGAAACCCATAAGCAGATGCGATTGTTGGGGTTAGACCTAAGATTTCTGAAAGCCTCGCGTCATAGTGCTACCACCAGGGAGCGACTTGCTTCTATGCGCGATCGCATTTCTATTGTAATTGGATATTCCACAGTTGTGTTAGACAAAACCACAGATTAAAGATTAATTAAGACCCCACGATTAAAACTAATCGTGCTAAAACAGTAAAAGCGATCGAGTACAGCAACAGCTCCCGATATTGATTTGGATTTAACAACAGGTTTGACCATGACTGCTACCACTTCCGCCATTTCTTACATTCCCTCACTCGTCCGTCAACCCACCACGGTTGCTGTGCTTGCATCCCTTGGTCTACACGCCTTATTTGCTCTCAACCTGGAAAATATCCGTCTCTATCCAAATACTGTGCAATTACCCCCCAGTGTAGAACTGGTGGAACTATCTCCTAGTCAAATTGACCAGGTTTTTCCAGCACCGCCGCCCCAATTTTCCTTTACCCCCTTTGCCGAACCTCCATCTTTACCCATGTGGGGTAGTGCCCCTACCCCATCCCCATTTCCTCCCTCAGCCCAACAACTTCCCGTTTTTCCCTCCACATTGTCACAACCGAGGGATAATCCTTTTGGTGCCGCCCCCAGTGGACCCCCCCAGATATTCAACAATCCCAGCAATAGTACATTTTTACCCCCCGTTCAAACTTCCCCCCCGCCACCTACTCAATTTAGTCCGCCACCACCCATTGAGTTTTATCAAACTCCACCCGGTCAACCCAGTTTTCCCGGAAACCAAAACCGTGAGCAATTGTCGCGACTACAAAATAATCCTCGATTTAGTCATCTGTCACCGGAGGAACAACGATTACTCGAAGAGCAGTTTTCCATGTTGCCACCCCCTCCACCTCGACCTCGGTTTCCTGAACATGACCCTAGCTATAATCAACCTCCGCGAATACCTAGGGAATCTCAGGACTCTGGGGAACCTACCCAAGAGTTTACCCCGGAAACCCAAGTACAACAACCTGATGGGCGGGGTTCAATATTAGCTAGACTAGAGGCAGACAACCAGCGTCGTGCCGAGGCTGTTGGTTCTCCGTCTTCTGATGATGCCGTTGCACCATCTACCCCTACCGGACAGGTTTCTGATAGTCAGTATGCCATGTTAGAAGGTGGGGGAGCCTATGCAGAATGGGTGCTGTCGATGCTGCCGGATTATCCTGACTTGGACACCACCCGACCTCGCAGTATCTCGGCACTATATCCAGCAGAAGCCTGTGACCAAAATCTCAGCGGTCAAGCCTTGGTTGGGGTGATGATTGGTTCTGGTGGTGGCGTAATTGCTGGACCCCGGTTATTGAGAGGAACGGGTTATCCGATTTTGGATAATGCGGCGATCGCAGCTATTGCCGATATTCCCTTTGAGGGTCAGGGTCGCCCCATGGCTTATCAGTATGATTTTAATTTCGATAGCGAGAATTGCCAGTCGGTGGCTCCGATTCAGGCTCCAGCTCCGGCCCCAGCCCCAGCCCCAGCCCCAGCTCCGGCCCCAGCTCCAGCTCCGGCCCCAGCTCCGGCCCCAGCCCCAGCTCCGGAAAGCGTCCGCGAACCGGAACCACAACCCCAACGACAACAGGAATTTAACCCAGAATTAGCCCCGGAAAGTGTCCGCGAACCGGAACCACAACCCCAACCGGAACTACAACCGGAACCACAACCGCAACCGGAACCACAACCGCAACCGCAACCAGAGGTACATTCTGGCTCAATACTTCAACAACTACAGGATTCTATCGAAAATCCAGAGCAATTTTCGGAGGAATTTATTGATTAGTCATGACTTCTTATAGTTCCATAAGAGGCAGTTTTCCGATGAAAAAATAGAGGATTGAGGACTATTTTTCTAAGGGTTCTCCTGCCTCTTTCCAGGCATTGATACTGGGGGCAAATCCTTTGATATTGTTGTAGCCTAATAGTTGTAAGGAAGCTACGGCAATGCCTGTCCGGTAGCCACTTGAGCAGTAAATAACCACCTGGCGGTCATGGGGAATGTCGTCTAGGCGTTCGGTGAGAGTCCGTAGGGGAATATTAATGGCTCCTTGGATGTGACCTTGCCTGTATTCGGAGGGTTCCCGCACATCAATAAATAAGGCGCGATCGCTTTGGGAAAGTTTTTTGACCTGGGCGACTTTATTTATGTTATAATAGTCGCGGGGCAACTTGTGAATAAACTGATCAACACCCTGGGAAACTTCCTCGCTGGGGGTAATAATTACGGGTGTTTTGGCAGCCTCAGCCGGGGGAATTATCCCCCAATTCCACACCGGAAAAAGTAATCCCCAGCAGCAGATACTAATTACTAAAAGCGCTTTTTTGAGTTTCATAATTGAGAACCAGGTAAATGGTCTATGGTTGTAGGGTAGCAACAACACTACCCCCAACCCTATTAAACCATATCGGCATCTTTAAAGTAGATTCCCAGCCTCATAGAGATTCACCAGCGAGAGAAACAGCCATCAATTAAGTAGAGGTAATATCAGCTTGGGTGACAGGTTGCTTAGGACTTTCAAGCATAGTTGATGCTGGTTGTACCCGCTGAGTTAAAGCCGCCGCCATTAGGAAAAATACACCACCAATAATCACAGCAGATAGGCGGTCATTATTCAGGAGATTTCGCATCACCCAACCAAATCCGAGAGAGACGGTGATTTGTGGTAAGACGATAAAGAAATTGAAAATCCCCATATATATACCTGTGCGGTCTGGTGGTAGACATCCCACCAACATAGCATAAGGCATAGATAGAATACTAGACCAAGCAATACCTATACCAATCATTGGTAGGAATAGGAGGTATTGATTATCAATTGTCACCAGAGAAAATAATCCCACCGCCCCACATATTAAGCAGAAAGAATGGGCAATTTGGCGATTAGTTGATTTGGCTATTTGGGGTAAGATAAACGAGAACCCAAAACAGACGGCATTATAAGCGGCGATACAAAGTCCCGCCCATTCTATCCCCTCAGAATATAATAACGAATCCTGATCAACTGCACCAAAAATATTCCGGGCGACTGCTGGGGGAAAATACAGGAAAATACAATACATTCCCATCCAGGTAAACCACTGTACCCAGGACAATTGTACCATGGTTTCTGGCATATCTCGGAAAGCATCCCAAATGTCTTTTATGCCTTGGAGAATACCGCCTTTATTTTGATTGTTAAAATTCTCGATATCTTGGGGTGGATATTCTTCGGTGGTTAAGACAGTCCAGAGGACGGTGCCCAAAAAAACTGCCGCGCCGATATAAAAAGAAAATTTGACGGTTAAGGGAATGGCTTGTCCGTCTATTCCGACTGATGAGACATCAAAAACATGGTTTAAAAACCAGGGGAATACGGAAGCCACTACGGCCCCTAAACCAATGAATAAACTCTGCATAGCAAAGCCTCGCGTTCGCTGGTTTTCGGGTAGTAAATCCCCAACAAAAGCCCTAAAGGGTTCCATGCTGATATTAACGGAGGTGTCTAGTATCCATAAGAGACCAGCAGCCATCCACAGACTGGAGGAAGTGGGCATGAAAATTAAGGCGATCGCACTGAGAATAGCACCGACTAAAAAGTAAGGTCTTCTGCGTCCTAAAAAGTTCCAAGTGTTGTCACTCATGTGACCGATAATTGGCTGAACCAATAGCCCGGTTAGGGGTGCAGCGAGCCATAAAATGGGGATTTGGTGAGCTTGAGCGCCTAGGTGTTCAAAAATGGCGCTCATATTTGCCATTTGCAACCCCCAGCCAAACTGAATGCCGAAAAATCCGACACTCATATTGATGAGTTGAAAGAATGTTAAATGTGGTTTTTGGGATGTCATTAATTTAATGGTTATTCAGCAGTTATAGGTCATCTGTTGAGAGGGGATGGGTTTAATTAGTTGGGAGGTGTTGAATGTGTAAGTATGATTAAATTGCTTCCGCCTCTACTGTGCAGATGTGCCGTTTTTGGCTATAGGCTTACTCCTATTATACCAAATGACGATCGCTATATATAGCGGTTCTCAGACTCATGAGGTAAAGCCCACTCAAAGAGAAGCCGCTGCGCGTCTACACCCCAAACCCCTCTCCCTTCTGGGAGAGGCTTGTCCTGAGCTTGTCGAAGGGCTTGTCCTGAGCTTGTCGAAGGGGGCTTTGAGAGGTGATCAGATGATTTCTGAACAGGCTGTATCTATCTAAGGTTCAGGTTAAGTTATTTGAATTCCATAGCCAATAATGCGGCTCCGAATGCGGGCTCATGACGGGGCCATACTATGTCAGCTTGGGGAGCGATCGCATTAATTCCAGTGATGAATTGAGACCGTAAATTTGACCAGCCACGCCAAATTCCACCTACTGTTACAATTTCGCAAAATTCACCGGGATTAAATAAATCGGCGATCGCCACTTGAGTAGCTAAAATGAATTCCTCAGCCACATCATTTATGATAGTTTCTGCTACGGGGTCTCCCTCGGCTGCCACGCGGTCAATAATAGTAGATAATGCTGCCATATCTCGCACCCCCAAACCACGCCTATAAACGGATTCTATGAGCCTTTCAGGAGACTTTAAACCGAGTTCCTTGAGTAATTCTTGAGTCAAGCGAGTTGGCGGTAAACGGCCATCAAACGATCGCATAACGGCGCGCAACCCTCGGACAGCGATATCATAACCGCCGCCTTCATCACCCAAAATATAACCCCAACCACCAACCCTTTTTATCTTCCCGTGGTGGTTACGTCCAAACACCTGAGAACCTGTCCCAGCCATAGCGACAATTCCCACATTATGACCTAACCCCCCCACCAGTGCGATGAGACTATCGCCGCCAATGAACAGATTTTCCGGTGCAATATTCCAGTCAATTTGTAGTTGTTCATCGGACTGAATTTGTTGCACCAATTCCCGGACAATTTCGACATCTTCGGGGCGACCTACCCCCGCCAAACCCAATCCTAAACTACCAATAGAAATACCGGGTTGGTGATAGCTAACGGCTTGAGAAATAGCGTTTTTAATAGCGATTTCAGCGGCTGACAAACCGAGATTTTGATAATTAGAGGGTCCGGCTTCTCCCCTACCTAAGACCTGATAGCGATCGTCAATTAACAGACAAACAGTTTTAGTGCCACCCCCATCAATTCCCAGTCCATAAATCATCAATAAATTACCATCAATTTATCAGTTAATACCTAGTTCGGGCAACTACAAGCTGCCCGATTTTTCAGGGATATTTAAGCTGTAATCAACTTGCGAGCCCTCTCGGCGCGCGCTTCGGCAGAATCCATCACTTCGGGGAATTTCTCGACAATTTCACCTGGGTAATTTTCCAGAAGTCGAGTGGAGAGAGATACGCGCTGGCGACCCTCTTCTAGGCTAATAACTAAGGCTTTCACGGTTTGACCAAGGGTAAATATATCAGGGAGAGAACCGACATATTTTTGGCTAACTTCCTTAATATGAATCAACCCAGTTACGCCTTCTAGTTCGATAAACACGCCAAAAGGCTTAATACTTCCGACGGTTCCCTCTACGAGTTGACCAACTTGAAGCTGACTAAAGGAAACGGATTGAGAAGCCATACGTTGAGACAGTACCAGCTTTTGGCGATCGCGATTAAACTCGATAATTGTCACGGTGATAGTTTCGCCGACCAAAGCCTCTAAATTTTCTCGATCCAGGAGATGCGATCGAGGAATAAATCCCCGCAAACAATCGACATCGACAGTTACGCCGCCGCGATTAACTCCAGTAACTCGCACCTGTAAACTTTCGGAATTTTCGGAGGTTTCCGACAAATTATCCCAAGCCTTTTCAACTTGCAATTGTCGCAGAGACAGTAAAACTTGACCATCAGAATTTTGGTCACGGATAATCAAAAACTCTTGTTCTTCACCTAGGGGTAAAATCTCCGATAGATTATCCCCTGCTGTGAAGGAGATTTCGGACATGGGTAAAAATCCGGGTGATTTACCACCTTTGATTTCAATATATGCACCATTAGAATCATACTCAAATACCCGACCTGTCACGATTTGCCCTTTTTGTAAATCATAATCATGAGCTTCTAGGGCTTTGGCAAAATCATCAATTGAAAAAGACTGATTTCCTGTCGTCATAAAATAAACCAACCCAATACAAATTCACACTTTAACCGGTTCTCGCGCTTTCCCTTGATTTCCGAGTTTTGGCTGCTCTCTTTGGGAACAAAAGTCTAAGATATCCTAAGATGAGAAGCCATTTAGTAGACGGAATTGAAAGGGTTAAGCGATATGCGATCGCCAACCCCTCAAGCGTCCCCAAGTTCCTAAGAGCCTGTTAGTTCAAGAGCGAAAAGTTCCCTAACTTGTTTCCAGGCATCTTCAGCCGCATCTTTATTATAGCTATCTCGCTGCTCACAGAAAAAACCGTGGGTAGCTTGGTAACGAAAAATGCGATGGGGAATCTTACATTTTTGCAGTTCCGCCTCAATTTGGTCAACCTCAGAATTAGGGATTAAAGGATCTTCGGTACCAAAGAAGCCATACAGAGTTCCCTTAATTTCGGCAGTGCGAGTGACGGTAGCCGGTCCGCCGCCGGGAGTTCCGGTAACAATTCCCGCGCCATAGAAGGAAGCCGTCGCGCCAATATCAGGGAGGGTAGCAGCCAGATAAGTTACATGACCACCAAAACAGAAGCCAATGGCACCAAAAGGCGCATTTTTGACATTATCTCGCTGTTTGAGGAAATCAATAGTGGCTTGAATATCGCTGAGGAGTTCCGGGGCTGTAGTTTGTTCCTTGTATTTGCGCCCCAATTGCAGATCTGCGTCGGTGTAACCGACCTCAAAACCAGGAGCCAAGCGTTGGTAAATAGCAGGAGCGATCGCCACATATCCTAACCCAGCAATGCGATCGGTAACATCTCGAATATGGGAATTGACCCCAAAAATTTCTTGGATCACCACCACACCCGGATAAGGTCCCCCCTGGGTGGGTTCCGCCAGATAAGCCGCGATATTCAGATCGCCATTTTTAACGGTAACATGATTGGTACGAATCTCTAAATCTGCCATAATTCCATGATTCAGTTATTTTCGGTAACACAGGAAAGCCACTCCCAAAATCATTCATGGGCTGATGATGCTTTACTGGTTCAACTTTCCAACTATAGTATTTATCAAACCTGACAGTTCCCCTAACCGTCAAACCCCACCGCAGGCTCAAGTCTGCTCATACCGACCCTCTGGAGATTGGTTATGGTTCAGTTTTACATTCAACCCGACAGCGAAATTCCCGCTTCCAATCAACTTTTTAACCAAATTCGGTTTGCTATAGCTTCTCGCCAGTTTCCCCCAGGGCACCGCTTACCCAGCACCCGCCAACTGGCCATGCAGACAGGACTACACCGCAATACCATTAGTAAAGTTTATCGACAACTCGAAGATCATGGTTTAGTAGAAGCCCAAGCCGGGTCAGGAATTTATGTCAAAGCCTTGGGTCATGAAGGCCCCTCCCGGGCTAGTTCCCCCATTTTGCAGTATTACCCACAAGCTAACCAAATTATTCAACAGAGTTTAGATAACTTATTATCCCAAGGCTGTAGCCTCAATGAAGCCCGCGAACTATTTTTAGCCGAAATTGACTGGCGGTTACGTTGTAGCGCCCGCGTCTTGGTCACAGCCCCCACCCAAGATATTGGTATTGGTCAGCTAATGGCTCAGGAGTTAGAGGTCGCTCTCAAAATTCCCGTCCAACTCGTACCTATTGAAAAACTAGCAGAAACCATAGAACAGGTTCCGTCGGGAACTGTTGTCACCAGTCGCTATTTTATCGGAGAAGCGGAAGCTGTAGCGGGTCCGAGGTCTGTGCGGGTCATTCCCGTTGATATTTATGATTTTGCTAAGGAAATTGCTTTGGTTCAACAGTTACCCAAAGGGACTTATTTGGGAATTGTTAGCCTCAGCTCGGGGTTGTTACGAGCCACGGAGGTGATTATTCACAGTCTGCGGGGGGATGATGTATTGGTTATGACTGCTCAACTGCCAGATGACTATAAAATTAATGCTATTGTTCGCGGTGCTAAGGTGGTGATTTGCGATCAGGCTAGTGTTAAATCTGTTAAGGATGCCATACTCGCTAATCGTGAGGAGATTATCCGCCCCCCTCAGTTGGTCTGCTGTGAAAATTATATCGGTAGCAAGTCGATTAATTTGCTCAAGCGGGAACTAGGCTTAAATTAATGGCTCGGTAATCTAACAATTTTCCTATTATACGTTAGGAGTGAATATGAAGGCAACCCTTCAAGAAAAACCATCATTGACTCGAAATTATCTGACTACAAGGGATACATCTACAGCCCCTGATTTGCCCAATCCTTTTGAGCATGAGTCGGAGTATGATACTGCTATCGATGATGCTGAAAATCCTTTTGACCCGAAGGATCTCGAAGGTGTGGTTATCACTGTTGACTCGGACAGTGGCTCTGAGAAATCTCCGGGTTTACTCAGGAAAATTCTGCTGTCTCCTCAAATGGGGGTGGGTGTGGTGGTGGCTTTGGCTTGTCTGTATACTCTCACCCGTCCCTGTGTGATTGGAGAATGTCGGGAAATTCACCAGGCGAGGAGTTTGGCTCAACAATCCCAAAATACTATCGAAACTATACCGACGGCTAGAGCGCCGGGATTGGCTCGTCAGGAGTTGGTGGGAGCGATCGCATTACTGGAAACTATTCCCTGGTGGTCTCCTCATCATTTGGAGGCGCGGATGCTATTGAGGGATTATCAACACGAACAACAGAATTTAACTTCTGTGGTCACGGCTTTGACTATGGCTGGGGTGGCGGCGCAAATGAGTCAAAATCCCCCCCACCCTCTGGATGATTGGCAGAAAATGCAGCAGTTATGGGAAGATGCGATCGCTCAACTACAAAAAGTCCCCCCAGAGAGCATCATTTATCCCTTTGCCGAAACCCGCGTAACTCAATATCGTGCCAATTTAGCTACAGTGCGTGGGCGGCTCTCATTGGAGCGAGAAGCCCAGCAAACCCTCGAAAGAGCAAAAAACACCGCACAGGTCGCTAGGGCGCGTCAGGGGGTCGCTAGACACGCGGAGAGTTGGCAATCGGTCTATGATACCTGGCAAAGTGCGACTAATATTCTGGCATCGATTCCACCGGGCACTATGGCTCACCAGGAGGCTCAATTATTACTGGTTCGTTATCAGTCCAGCTTAGAAGATTCTCGCGATCGCAAAACTATTGAACAGGTGGGTTTAGAAGCCTATAACCGAGCTGTAAATAATGCCGACCAAGCCCGCATTTTTGAAGAAAGGGAAGCCTGGAATGAAGCCTCTCGCGCCTGGGGTCGGGCGGTTTCTTTTGCTAACAATGTTCCTCAGAGTAGTTCCTATTACCTGGAAATGCAGTCCCTAATACCAGGTTATAATCAAGCATGGCAACAGGTGCAGGCTCAGGTTCAAATTGAGTCACGATTGGAAAAAGCACGGGGGGATCTCAGTCGCACTTGTGCCGGAAATCCGAAAATTTGCAACTATGGCATTAGTCGTGATTTGATTACAGTCCGGTTAACTTCTGAGTATGTTCAGCAAATTAAAAACTCGGCAATTTCTGGAGATAGGGCGGGAAATCCACAGCCGCGATCGCAGGCGAGAAACCATGTTAATACGCTTATTGTAGCTTTGGAGTCTATTAGCGATAATGCTAGGATTCCCCTACAGGTTTATATGCCAGACGGTCAGAAAATCGGCACTCATTTTCCTTCAATGTAATATCCCCTATTCCCTGGTTGGGGCGGGTTCTGAGGACTTGTGATTGGCGTTGATGCCATAACCCGCCCTTACCCACTACCACACACCCAGATGATCAATTAGTTGGTGGGACGGGAAAGGTGACAGTAACTGTTGTTCCCTGATTAATTTGACTTTCCACGTCAATTTTACCTCGATGATTCTCAACGATCGCTGATACAATCGCCAAACCTAGCCCGGAACCGGCGATTCCCCTACCGCCTGGGGGTTGGGCGGTTTCTACATGGGGGCGGGCTGGATCTACTCGATAAAAGCGATCGAAAATGTGGGGAATAGCTTCTGGGGGGATACCAATACCATTATCTTTGACTATGACCTGCAAGCCTTCAAACTGTTCTTGCCAATGGTAGCATTCTCTGGAGTGAGTAGGACGTGGCGATCGCTTATTTTTGGGGAGATATTGCAGGGTTAAAGACACCTCTCCGCCCGTGGGAGTATAGCGGAGGCTATTACTAACTAAATTAATCAACAGCCGAACTAATTGATGGCGATCGCCTTCCACCGTAAACCAATCAGTTTCTGTTTCTGGGGGTAAGGTATCACCCGCCCACCACAGGGAAGGAGGATCAACTAAATTTAGTGATAAATTAATATCAGCGGCCTCGGCGTTAGCAGATTGTTCTTCTATCACCTCCATTAGCAAAGCATCGAGGGGAACAGAAGTAAACTGAGATTCGACAATTTTGCCATCAGTTCGGGCTAAAAATAGCAAATCATCCACCAAGCGACCTAAGCGCCTAGTCAAACGTTCAATTACTTGTAATTGCTGATGAATATCTGCATTAAGATCAGGTTCTGCTAAAGCCACCTGCACATTAGTTTGAATAGTGGCGATCGGGCTACGGAGTTCGTGGGAAGCATCAGCGGTAAACTGTTTAAGATGTTGATAGGATTCTCGCACAGGTTCGATCGCTAATTCCGATAAAAACCAACCAATAGCCGCCACGGAAATTAAAATCATCGCCCCCCCCATAGCCAAATCGGTTAATAATTGACGAATAGGCTTTGTCACCTCAAACCAGGGATGACTCACCCGCAAATATCCCAACACCTGGCGACCCCTTTCTACGCGGTCTGTCACCTGTCGCAATACCATTTTCTGGGAAGTGGGGTTAGGATCTGCGGACAGTTGAGTAATCAAAGACCAATGATGATCAGTTAACCGGACGGTTTCGCCATTGCGGTGGGTATGGAGGGGAATATCAAGGGGTTCAGAGAGGGTAGACCATAATAACTCTCCGGTAGGGCTGAACCATTCTAAATCAATATGATCGTCATCGGCGGCAGCATCAACATTATTGCGAAAACTCGCCTCGACATTAACCTGATAAAGCGCCACCCCCATAGCTGAAGATGGAGAAATGGGGCTGTTAACGGGTTCAATGACAAGCGATCGCTCAATTACTTCTACTACATGATTGAGGGTGTCATCAATGCGA
Organism: Limnospira sp. PMC 289.06; assembly: GCF_032350395.1. Taxonomy (NCBI): domain Bacteria; kingdom Bacillati; phylum Cyanobacteriota; class Cyanophyceae; order Oscillatoriales; family Sirenicapillariaceae; genus Limnospira; species Limnospira sp. PMC 289.06. The sequence goes on along the minus strand of NZ_JARPLC010000039.1, from coordinate 1,359 downwards.
TCGATTAACGTATTGCGGACATACAGATAAAATCCACTAGCGAATAAGACCAACAACACCGCAGTTACAGCAGTATACCATGAAGCTAAACGTCTTCGAGTAGCTTGGAACATATTAGGGAGACCATAACCAGAGACAGTGGGGGCAAAAAGCCCCCACAAGTACCTAGTTAGTATACAAAAGTGTCGAAGTCATTTTGGGTAATGGCGTTAGCGTCCACACCCAAAAGTTCCGCCAGCACTTGAGACCCTAAGATAATCTGGGTTTGACTACCAACAGAGGCGATCGTCAATTCCTCAAAAGTTAATCCACCATCAAGGAGAATCATATCCTGACCAACGGTGAAATCAGTAATCGTATTAGTGCCATGGGTAGCAGCAATCACAAAGCGATCGCGACCCTCTCCACCGGTGAGGGTATCATTACCCTCCGCACCAATTAGGATATCATCACCTTCTCCACCAAAAATCAGGTCATCACCTTCTCCACCAAAGATAGTGTCATTTCCTGCATCTCCGAATAGGGTATCATTTCCCGAACCTCCATGGATCAGGTCATTTCCTTGACCACCATAGATAAGGTCATCTCCTGAACCACCGAAAATGGTGTCATTTCCTTGGTTGCCAAACAAGGTATTATTACCCTCATTTCCTTCGATGAAATCATCACCCAGACCACCAAAAATCAGGTCATTTCCGCCGCCATCAGAAATAGTGTCATTTCCTTGACCGCCATAGATTTCATCATTGCCCGAGCCACCAAAAATCAGGTCATTTCCTTGGTTGCCAAACAGGGTATCATTTCCCGGACCGCCAATGAGGGTATCGTTACCCGCTTCGCCGAAAATCAAATTATTGCGATCGCCAGCAATAACAATATCATCCCCTTGACCCGCGAGGATAATATCATCTTCTTCAGTACCCACAATCACATCATCCCCTTGTGTTCCCTGAATTACGCCATCATCACTGGTGAAAACTCCCGAAGCCCGTGGCATCATTTCCGGCGATAACAACACAGGGAAGGAGATAGGAGCAACGAAATTAGCCGGGTTGTACAACGTAAAAACCCCAGGTGGTGTCACCGGCGGTGTCGGTGTTTCTTGAGTCTCCTCAACAATAGGTCCACGAGTCGGTTCATTGGGTGGCATTTGAGGCATCACAAACACAAAAGGAATTGTGGGAATCACATCATCTTGCACAGGAGCCTCATCAACAGGAGTTTCACCGTCTACGGGTTCATCCTCATCAACAGGAGTTTCACCATCAACAGGAGTTTCACCATCAACAGGAGTTTCACCGTCTACAGGAGTTTCACCGTCTACGGGTTCATCCTCATCAACAGGAGTTTCACCGTCTA
>NZ_JARPLC010000038.1:30208-41004 GCF_032350395.1 Limnospira sp. PMC 289.06 | reverse complement strand
CTAGAGACTCCTCCGGTTCCGGTGATGTTTGCGGGTTTGGGCTGCGTATCGGGGTGGTTGCTGCTGACGGTGGTTTATTGTCTGTGGATGCGCCGACGGTGAGGGGGTTCTATATAGCGTTCCCATTTGAGTGTTGTAATCCACAAGGGAAAGCAAAGGGAACAGGGAACAGTATACAAGGGTTAAAATGAGCTTGAAGTATTATGAGAAACTTCTCGGAGAGTTCATCAATGATTGGGAAACGCTATAGCTTCCAATATGTCCAGTAACTTTTCGAGATCCCTTCTCAAAACGGTATCGCTCCGGCTAAAACTTGTTGGCGAATTCTGCGACGTAACCCCTTCTCCGTCATAGGGTGAGTACAATACGGATCAGGCAAAAACCCAGATACGGTGAAGAAATGTTGACCATCGTTTCACCCCAAAAACTTTATCTTTCGGCCGGAGGTGTGATGCGATCGCCTGCCACCTGGCAAGAATATCAAGCATTGTGTGAACAGCGCGGAGAGGGTTCCATTCCCCGGCTTAAATATCGTTCTGGATTCGCAAAAGTTGATGTCGCCTTTACCTAAGCGGCGATCGCGAAGCGTCTCGGCACGAGAATCGCCATTGTCCAACGGCGGATAGATTCTCGTGTTGTTTTCGTCCTGTAAAGGCTTGATGTTCTGGGGATGCCAGTCCCCCTTGTCGGGTTTCCAAAACCGGCGCGAGGTTATTTAGGTGGCGATCGCCATGAACGCTCCCCCACTGTTTGGCGGCGAAGTGGGGGAGTGCGTCCCTATTTTAAATCACTCTGGAGCGCGTGAAGCGCGATCGCCCTCGGTTCGCTTTTTCCCCGGAATTGCCCAGCGTTTGATACTCCCCACCGTTACTGGCATACTATCCGCCACATCAATGGTAAAGCGGAACACCTGGCGCGATCGCTTCCCATCTTCGGGATCAAAGAACGTGAGTAGCACATCCCAGCAGTCACTATTGAGGCGACAGTACGGACTTTTTTGGACTTCGATGGTGTCGAGTTTTCGGTCAGAGGCGATCGCCTCCGCAAAGGTAGCAGCCGCCTGAAACGTATTGGTAACCGCAAAATTCAGAGCGCGATCGCGGGAGGTTTGCCCGATATTATGTAAATCGTAATACACCCGATTTAAAAAGGCCGTCAGCCCTTCCCGGAGATTTTCTACCCCCACCGCTTCTATATTATCGACAGTGGCTAAAGCAGCATCAACCAAAGCATTCACATTCCAGCCATACATCCCCCGAGGATGACGAATATTCAGCACCGGAACCACTTCCCCAGAAAAAAGTTCTACGGTTCGGTCAGTTTGTCGCCCAGGGACACTCACTCGCTCAATGAACTCAGCACTCGTTTCCGGTTCAAGCTGCCCATTGAGCATCACCAAAAACAGCTCATAAATATCATTAGCAAACGGGCCTTTTGGATCAAGAACATAGAGAGTATTTTGCTCAAGGTTCAGCGTCCAAATCAGCGAGTGAGCCTCTTCCGGATGGCGATCGAGATGTTCCACCATCTGACGAGCATCATAAGGGTCTGGCGGCACCATCACCCCATTCAAATCCACCGGAGCCATATTTTGCTTGAACGTATCCCGCCGTGCCGCATCTCCAAAATCATAGCCAATTGTGCCCAGAACATAGACATTTCCTGAGTGAGCTTTACTCGGTTTGACACTAGAAGCCGTTAAATCTGTAGGTTGGATTGACAAAGGAAAGCTAACCGCAGCAGTCTCTATACCCACGTTGTCCCCCGTGGCGTTAGCTTCAGGAGAAGCAGTCAACGGTGCAACCCAAGCCGCAGGAATAACGCCAGTATGCTCAGTCCGGGTGACTTGCTCACCGGCAAAAGAAACCGTCACCGAAGACCCGAACAACAACCCCATCGCACCCGGGAGATTGACCTTACCCCGTAGACAGCGTTCCGGTTCGTCGGTATCATCAGGAGTACAGGGAATTGCCGTATTCAATAGCGCGGCTCGCACCGCTTCCGCATCGACAGGTTTACCCTGTTGCAATTGCAGACTCATCAGCAAACTGCACAACCCCGTCATCACCGGAGCCGCCATACTCGTTCCCTGAAGGCGCACAGGTGCTTCATTGGCCGGTTGTGCCCCCAGAATTTCACCCCCCGGAGCCATGATCCCTTCTAAGGCATTGTTACCGCCCCAATTGCTGAACTTATAGGGTGTGCCGTCAGGTTTCAACGCCCCCACAGATAGCACTCCCGGCAGGGAAGCGGGCATACACCAGCATTCTCCCTTGTTATTCCCGGCGGGAGCGACAATCAGAATGTTGTTGTCTTGGCACTTCTTCAGGGCTTGCAGCAGGAGTTCTTCCCCTTCCCCGGTTTGGGTCGGGCGACAGGCGGCACAGTGGATGATATTCGCCCCTAAATTCAGACCCAGTTCAAAGGCACGAGCCAGACTGAGGGGTGAGATGAATTCTTCATCGGTGCCCGTGGTATTCAGGGGGATGTTAATCACACGACAGCGAGGCGCGAGTCCGGGCGAGGGGGTGTTTTCTTGACCCACAATGGTGCTGGTGATGTGACAGGCATGGTTATCCCCGTGGATGCGTTTGAGGAGTGGTTCGCTTAAGGCGGCTTTTTGGGCTTCGGCTTTTTGGTCTTTATCTAAAGTGTCATCATTGCCGATCGCCTGAAATTGATGATAAGCCTCTGTGGGAACGGGTTCGGCAGGAGGATGCCAGTAGGGGAAGACTTTGGAGACTTCTGCCCCTTCAAAACAGGAGAGGGTGTGATCCGGGTTGCCATCGAGAATGACGATGGTGATGCGCGGGTCGCCGAGGGTTTGGTTGCGGAGTTCCGCCAGTCCGGGGATGCGATCGTCGAGGTCGTGGGGATGTTGGGCCGTCGTAGCTTGGGTTTCGACTGCACTCAACCCGACAGAATCCTCCAATTCAGAGGGGTTCATTGTTTGGAGTTCGCTCGGTTCAACAGATACGGATTCGGCTTCAATTTGTGAATCCAATTCGGAGGGGTGAAGGATTGCTTGGGTTTCGAGTTCGCTCGGTTCAACAGATGGGGATTCGGCTTCAACTTCTATCTCCAATTCAGAAGCACTCACAACATCCGTTGCTGAATGATCTATCCCACTGGATTCAATCTCTCGATTAGGCAGCGAACCTAACATAAACTCGCCCACAGAGGACTCGACAACGTAATCTAATCCCGTCGCTTGGGCAAAGCGATCGCTATCTCCCGCCCCCAATGCACAGGGAGCCAATCCCATATTGGTGGCGACTAAATAAAGGTTCTGATACAGGACACCGACGTGCTTGAGAACTAGGGCATAGGCGAGCGATCGATACTTGCGGAACAGCCGCCCAAACCGCGCCGTAATCATCAGTAAAACTTGAGGCATTCCCTGTTCACCACTGGACTGGTGAGCATCTTTAAGCAGGGCCTGAATATCGGCATCAGCCGCATCAATTTGAGCCAGTTGATGATTGAGTGGGTCATAGTGATAAAGTCCCGGTTTCACCCCTGCACAGCGGCGCACCGCCAGATAGATTTCCAGTTCATACATCGCGCCGCCACAGGGATAGGGACGGCGGCTGAGTTCCCCCCAGTCGAAATCTTCACCGAATTGGGCTTTGAGCAGTTCAGCTTGTTCGGCATCATGGGTATAAATTTCCTTAATGCGGGCGGTGCGGTAGAGTAGCTCCCCCAATTGCTCAATGGTGATCGGGTGATTCTCATCATATTCGCGAATCGATGCCCGTTTTTCAATCGCCGTCGTCAGGGTTTTATCCCGTTGGCGAATGGCATCAATGCTCAGTTGCGGCAGGGGGACAATATGCCCGCTCATGGGTGGTTTGACTACGGGAAACTCGTCCCAAATATCCAAACTGGCGGCAATATCGCCTGTGGGGTAGTCGTGGCGACCTTGGCGACAACGGCTGTGAAAGAGCAGGTTATGGAATTCCCACAGTTTCAGTTCTGGGGCTTCGGTTTCGACGGTGAGAAACCCTGTCGCCCATAATAAATTTAAGAATTGATAGGCGGTTTCTGCCCCGATTTGGGGGGGTGGCGTGACCCAACCGAGGGGTTGGGGTTGAGCGAGTTGGGCTAAGATGGCGCTCGATCGCCAGTCCAGCAGTTTGACTCGAAATTTGGATAAGGGGGATTCCAGCACCATCCCCCCTGCATGGCTGCGTTGGTAGGCAAAGCGCGATAGGCTGACCTTGGCTTGTGTCCAGTGGGGGGAATTGAGGTCAAGTTCGGCGGACTCCACCATTGGCTCGGCGATCGCCAACGGTAATACAGCATACTGCAACCAGCCGCGATCGCCCATCTGTTGCAATGTGGCGGCTAACTGTTCTCCCGCTTCCACCCCCTCCCGTGCGCTCAGGGTTTGGGTCAACTGCTGGAGAGTTGCAGTTCCTGCTTGTAAGTGGGCCAGGGCATCGCCCATCCCGGTGATGGCAGGGAGAGTTACCATAGAGGGAGCAATGGATTGGCCAGGATCGGTATTCGCGGGGCTGATGGCATAGCCGTCTGCCGTGGTGCTGACCTGAATGGTGGAATTGAGGGAAACCGCAAAGGGATAGGTACGCATAAGTTCTAGAGGGGTAATGTTACAGAGGGAAGGAAATGACAGCAGCCATTGGGGAAATCATTAGAAATGGTATCTTATTTGATGTAAAAAACTGGTCAAAGGCAATGCCTGAACGAGACGTTTTTTTTCAAACGGTTGAATTGCTTTTTAACACATTGGCTGACAGAAACATCAATTACTTACTGGTTGGAGGAGTCGCCCTCCTGAGCTATGTGGAAGGTCGCAATACTCAAGACATTGACTTGATTCTGGCTCGTTCGGATTTGGATGTTCTGCCCGAAGTAGTCATCAATGATGAAGATAAGGATCTTATACGGGGCTTATTTGATTCATTGCAGATCGACATTTTTTTAACCCAAAACAAGCTATTCAAGGAAGTTTTAGAACAATTTTCGATAGATAGACAATTTGGAAGTCGCATCATTCGGTGTGCCACAGTAGAAGGACTTGTGCTGCTGAAATGCTATGCCCTACCGTCTCTTTATCGACAGGGGCAATTTAGTCGAGCCAGTATTTACGAAAACGACATTCTTCTCCTCCTGTTGAACTATTCAGTCGATCTTGAGAACCTGCTAAAAATCCTGTCTGCCCATCTCCTACCCAGTGACCTGACAGAGGTGGACAGGATCATAGAGGAAATTCAAAGCAGAATTCGGCGGTTTTCAAGCCAACAGCGATCGCTGACTGATGAGTAGGGAAGGGGATGGGGTGACAGGGCGATCGCATTTTCAAACCCGGGCAACGCAGGCACTCTCAGGGCCGGGGATATGCCATCAGCGTCAGCAGCCCCGCCGAGGGTGTAACCGCTTTCGGAGGGATTGATTTGAATTTCAGCACTCAGGGAAATCGTAAAAGGATTTGAACTCATTGTCCTTAAAATATCAACTATGTTTAATCATGGCGGAGTGTGCAGGAAAAGGGGCTGATTTGAGCTTTGAATTCTGCTCTGCCTAGAATGGAGAAGCAATCAAACCGCGTGAGGTGAATCGTCGTGGTATCAATTCCTCCTAAACCTTTATCTCTCCAACTTCCCGATCAACTGGCTCTGTGTGTCACGCCGGAGCAGTTTGCGGCCCTGGCCGTGGTCAACCGTGAGCTTCGACTTGAACGTACCGCAACCGGAGAACTCATCGTGAATCCACCCACAGGCGGCAATACTGGCTACCGCAACAGCAAAATCAATTACTTTCTGGTTCGCTGGATTGAAGAAGAAGGGGGCAATGGCAGAGCATTTGACTCCTCCACAGGTTTCGAGTTGCCCAATGGAGCAAACCACTCCCCTGATGCTGCCTGGGTCAGCCCAGATCCCTGGAATGCCCTGACCCCAGAACAGCAAGATGGATTCATCCCCTTGTGTCCTGATTTTGTCGTGGAGTTGCGCTCCAAGAGCGATACCCTCCAAGACCTCCGAAGCAAGATGGCAGAATATATCGAGAATGGTGCAAAGTTGGGCTGGCTCATCGATCCTAAAAACAAACGAGTGGAAATTTACCGTCCGGGGCAAGGGGTGGAAGTGTTGGAGAATCCCAAGACACTATCCGGGGAAACGGTGTTACCGGGGTTTACCCTCAGCCTGAATCGGGTTTGGGCTTGAGAGTATTTGCCAGGTGGCGGAGTGAAAGGGAGACGGGGTGAGAACAACTTCTCCAGTAGGAACGCCGTCAACGGGCTGTTGGGGGAGATGTTTTTCTGGTTCATGGGAGTTTTTCACTCTTTGTTAGGTTTATCAGTTTGACCGCTTGGGGTGGTCAGTCCCTTCTTCTTGTCAAGAAGCCTGTGGGTGCTGCGGTTGCGTAGCGGCCAGGGCGGCACGGAAATTCTGTTTTGGGAGAGGGTGAGGGGGTGAAGGGGAGACGAGGTGAATCAGTAGCATTCTCTTTGACGCTCCCATCGCTAAAAGCGAGGGATTCCCTGTTCAACCAGTTACCTTATCTACTAAGCTCTCACCTAATAGACAGTGGGTAGTCTGTCCGAGGGCTTAAATTCCTGTCCGCCCGACAGTATTGGCTCTACGAAGTATGTTGATAGCGGCGTTTTCATCTCTGTCTAGAACACAGCCACAAGAACAAATATGAGTTCTAATAGACAATGTTTTCTTGACAATGGAACCACAATTAGAACATTCTTGACTGGTATATTGTGGATTGACCGCTAGGACAAACTTCCCGTGGATTTGTCCAAAGTAGTCCAGCCAATTGGTGAACATAGACCAACTTGCATCACTAATAGACTTAGCCAGCTTTCTGTTTTTCACCATATTAGAAACCTTCAAATCTTCATAGACGACCAAATCGTTAGATTGGATTAACGCTTTTGCTGTCTTAACAACAAAATCTTTACGTTGTCTAGAGACTTTTAAATGAAGTCGGGCTACTTTTGACTTTTGCTTTTGACGCTTGTTGCTTCCTTTTTTCTTCTTAGATAGCTTACGCTGTGCCTTCTTTAAACGCTTCTCAGCTTGACGAAGAAATCGAGGATTGTCTACTTTTTCTCCATTGGAGTCAGTCAAGAAATGGTTTAAGCCCACATCAATTCCTATTTCCTTTCCTGTATAATCAAGGGGTTCTACTCGTTCAAGGTCTAGGACAAATTGGCAATAGAATCCGTCAGCCCTTTTGATCAGCCTAATCCTCTTGATTAATGACTTATCTAAAATCTGACGATTATAAGATCCGATCAGCTTTAGACATCCTATTCCAGTCTTGTCTGTGATGTGGATAGATTTTTTATCTTCTGATAATTTCCAACCCGAAGTTTTATATTCCACAGACCTTGAAGACTTCTTGAATTTAGGGTAGCCTTTTCGAGCTAACCCTTTTTTGCAGTTGTCATAGAAACGTGAGATGGCGAACCAAGCTCTTTCGGCACTAGCTTGACGAGCCCTAGAGTTAAGATTACTTACAAACGGAGTATCATTACTCAACGTTGTTACAAATTTGCAAAAAGAAGAATAATTTACTTTATCTTCTCTTTGGGAATCCATCCAGAGTCTAAGACATTTATTCCGAATGAACTGTCCTATTCTAATAGCTTCTAGGATAGCTACTTGTTGTTTTGGTTTAGCTTTAACCTTAAACTCCATGACTCGCATTGACTCGACCTCTCAATGTGTTATGTTATCATTATATCATCTCACCGTACAAGCTGCCAATAGTTATGGAAGCCAATTACTCTAAGACCCGCAGGGCTACGTTTAATCTTACTGTTCATATTGTGTTGGTGACTAAATATCGGAGAAAAGTATTCCAGAAAGAACATTTAGAGTTCTTATTAAAAAATCTGTGGAGAGCCAAGACTCTCCAGAGTATTAATTGTGCTTCGCTGTTTCCATATTGGTTGGCTTTTCATCTCATCGGTGAAACCGAGAGCCTTCAAGCCAACATTTAAGGTAAAATAGAGAAGGAATCCAGTCGCATGAGGTGAATGATGGTACGAGGTTGTCCTGAACCGTTATCTCTCCAACTTCCCGATCAACTGGCTCTGTGTGTCACGCCGGAGCAGTTTGCCGCCCTCGCTGCTGCCAACCGTAAGCTACGGCTGGAACGCACTGCAACAGGAGAACTAATTGTGAACCCACCCACAGGCGGCAAGACTGGCAAGCGTAATCTCAGCATTACAGGACAATTGAGTGTCTGGTTTGAAGAGAACGAAACGCTTGGCGCAGCCTTCGACTCCTCCACCGGCTTTGAACTACCCAATGGCGCAAATCGCTCCCCCGATGCAGCCTGGGTTAGCCAAGCGCGGTGGGATGCTCTTACCCCAGAGCAGCAGGAGGGATTCATCCCCTTGTGTCCTGATTTTGTAGTGGAGTTGCGCTCCAAGAGCGATACCCTCCAAGACCTCCGGAGCAAAATGGCAGAATATATCGAGAATGGTGCAAAGTTGGGCTGGCTCATCGATCCTAAAAACAAACGAGTGGAAATTTACCGTCCGGGGCAAGGGGTGGAAGTGTTGGAGAATCCCAAGACACTATCCGGGGAAACGGTGTTACCGGGGTTTACCCTCAGCCTGAATCGGGTTTGGGCTTGAGAGTATTTGCCAGGTGGCGGAGTGAAAGGGAGACGGGGTGAGAACAACTTCTCCAGTAGGAACGCCGTCAACAGGCTGTTGGGGGAGATGTTTTTCTGGTTTATTGGAGTTTTTCACTTTATATTTGTTAGGTTTTCCGTTTGACCGCTTAGGGTGGTCAGTCCCTTCTTAGATGATCAGAAGCCTGGATAGTGCTGCCCGTGTAGCGGTGGGCGCAGCACACAAAACTTTTAAGTGGATGTCGCTAGAAGTGGAGAAATTTTGTCTGCCTCGTTTTCAAGTCATCCCTGCTGCAAATTTTTGATAGTAATAGAGACGAATATTTTCAATTCTTCCTTGTTGTTGTAGCTCTTGTTCGGCTACACCAACCCAGGCGTGGGGAAGGATTTCTTGCTGGTTATAATAAAGAATGCACCCGATTTCCCGTATCATTTAGTCGAAAATAATTCTGTAGTTCTTGCTTGTTTTTGAGTAGGTAATATAGAACTGGATTTTCATTTGCTATAGACAGACCCATATAAAAAGCACTAGAAGCAGCAAGGGGTTTTAAGGCAGAAGCACAGAAATTTGACGTAAGAAAAGATTGGACATGAGGAGAGTTAAATTCTTCTTCTTTCAGGCTGGCATATAGTTCGATTTCACTGCGGCCATCCAGATAAAAATCAAACCCAATCAAAGAGACAGATGATAACAGAATTTGGTGAAACTTGTCCCTAGGAAGTTTAGCCAAGCTGAAGGCAGTTGCAATTTTTTCGGGATAGTCTTCAATCGTGATGTGCATTTTCAGGCTAGAGTCGGCCAAGTTTTGCCGCAGGTCGATGCCAGTGGATAAAACCGATATCTTGCTAAAGTCGAAGTCATCCCCCAAGAAATGCTGCAGCAAGCCATAGTCTAAACGAACGCCTACCTGATTTTCGGTTTGATGAAAAAACCTAAAAGCTTGGTCTAATTTTTGGGGCCATGATTGAGTCATTTCTTGAAAAAACAAGAGAAATCGGGAGGCAATTAAATGGTCGGACTCAACCTTACAAGATGCCTCAATTGTGCAATCCCCTTCAACACCAAACACGAAGTCTTCAAACACTTGTAGGGGAAAAACTGGCTCGACATCAAAGGCAGTTTGATGGGCGCGAATAAATTGCAGTCGCTTTTCCCGCAAATGATTTTGTTGGAGAACAGAGGTACAGTTCATGAATAATGCCTTTAATGATGTCTTTGCAGAATTTTTACAGAAAAATGTCCAGAAACCCCAGAAATTTGCACTCAGGATACGCCTACCACGTCACAACGCGGTGCAACAATCGCGAGTTTAAGCTGTCGAGTCAAGCCTGTCGGGAGGTATTTCTTTATGCCATCAAACGGGCGGTAAACAAGTTTAATTTCCGACTTTACGCCCTGTGCATTATGAGTAACCATGTCCATTACCTCATCGAACCGAAACAGCCAGAAGATTTACCCAAAATCATGCATTTTCTCAATTGGTACACTGCTATGTGCTTTAACCGAATGCTCAACCGCACAGGACACTTTTGGGAAAAGCGCTATTTTGCAGAGGGGTTTCCCGCCAGGGACAAAGACAGAGCTTTAAATACCCTGCGCTACATCCACGGCAATCCCAGAGCGGCGAAAATGCGGTCTACCTTTTTCTACGAGTTCAGCAACTACGGTAGTTATGAAAAACTGACCGATGACGGCTTGACCCAGTGGCATCCAGCTTTCTTGCAGTTGGGGACAACTTTGGAGGATTGCGCTCGGAAATATCGGGGGTTTTGCAACCGCTACAAACCCAAAAGTAAACCCATGAAAAAGTGTCATTGGGGCAGTCGGTTATTCGCCGGGATGAAAACCGAGGGTCAGGGTCGTGGGCAGAGGGGCCGGGGGGGGGGAAAGCCCCCGACCCGACCCCAGGTATCGGAAAGCCCCGAGGTATCGGCAGTTGCCCGTCAATTCATCGAGGCGAACCAAGCGCCCTGGCTGACTCAACAGCCGATTTGAGGATCGATTTGGTCTGTGGTAGAATTAGCCCGCGACTACTCGTCGTCACCTTCATAGGAACAAAAACCAACACCACTTTCCCATATAGCGGGAAGGGCCTCAAGGGAGCCGATCGCCTCTTCACTCAATTCAGCCAAAGCACTAGGCAGTTGACCCGAAGGAACGCGGTCAACGGGCT
>NZ_JARPLC010000038.1:13765-30199 GCF_032350395.1 Limnospira sp. PMC 289.06 | reverse complement strand
TTGGGCCTGTGGTAGAATTCGATGGCGACTACTCGTCGTCACCATCATAAGAACACACACACGGCGGCAAGCCGCCTCGCCCGGCGGGAAGGGCCTCAAGGGAGCCGATCGCCTCTTCACTCAATTCAGCCAAAGCGCTAGGCAGTTGACCCGAAGGAACGCGGTCAACGGGCTGTTGGGGGTTGGGGGTGATGTTTTTCTTATCCATTGGAGTTTTCCACTCTTTGTTAGGTTGACAGTTTGACCGCTTAGGGCGGTCAATCCCTTCTTATGGTCAAGAAGCCTGTGGGTGCTGCTATGGGCTGTAGCGGTAGGCTAGGCAGCACGAAAACTCTGAAAATTCTGTTGGATTTGGACTGACAATCAGTCCAAACTTTGTCTTAACTTTTACAGCCTGCTCAATAACCTACTCGGTTCTCAAAGTCCCTCTCCCTCACTTGGGAGAGGGATTTAGGGTGAGGGGTTTAAAGTCCCTCTCCCTCACTTGGGATAAGGATTTAGAGTGAGGGTATTATCGGGTGAATTAGCATTAACTTTGTTGCTCAAGATATTAACACATTCACTTGCCTTGTCAACAGGTTTTTTGATATTTTTCAACTTTCATTTTTCCGTTTTTTATCAACTTCCAACGCTTGAGAAAATAGTGCAATATCACACGACATTGCAAGCCATTAAAGGATTATCAACAACAACTGTTTAATCCATTTTCCCTGTTTAAAACCGCCAAAATGAGCCAAACAAATATTTCAAATAGCCTCCCCTATTTAGAGCTAAAACGGCATCGCCATCGGGTTCATCTCCCCTTCCGGTGTCGGAGTCTCCCGCCAACCCAACCGAACCGGCACATCATAGAGACGACCCGGCCCAAACCGCGACCAAAAATGACGCATTCCCGGCACAATCACCTTGACCACATTCAAACCAATATCCGGGCGAGTTTGATCCAGTACCAACGTTTCCAACCCAGCCCCTCCCACAATCTCCACACAAGTCCGCACATCCTCGCGGATATCATTCCCCCAACGTTTCGGATAGTCCTGCATCGTTTTCAAAGGTTGCGTCGGGTCAGGAGCCAAATAAGGCTGATTCTCCAAAGTCGCTTCCAAGAGCCAGAGTTTCGCATCCCCATCCAGTTGGTCATCGGGCACCTTATCCAGTTCCAACCCCAACTGATTCACCTCCGTCAGGGCGCGGAGAATCGCAATAGTCGGGTCGAGGTGCGCCCCAAAACCAAGAATCAACCGTTCCGACTCGCCCACCATCCGCCGCGACACCCCAGCAAAAGCAGAAATCCCCAAATCTGCCGTCAAATCCAACACCCACAATTCCCGGTCATTCTCCCCATAAAACTGCTGCAATTCCAAAAAGTAAGGCTCATCAAAACTGCTCAAATCCACAGCCGGACGACGCAAGCGGTTATACCACCACAAAGCCACGCTATCCCGTTCCACCAATTCCAGAAACCCTTGTAAAATCGCCTCCTCTAGGGTGTTCCCCGCCGCGTTGCCATTGGAGTCAGCCTTGCAAAAGCGTTGATTTTTCGGCATCGGATAGTTGTAGTAACAAAAAGCCGTGGGTAAGTATTTGTGACGTTGTTCTGTTAACGACCAAACCGGAGTCCAGTCAATGCTTTGGTCAGGGTCAAACCGTTGGGGAATCCAGTCGTGGGCAGCTTGGCGATTTTGATTAATCTCCTCACGGCGGGCAAATTGGCTGTCACTAATACAGAGACAATCTTCAGGATTAATCGCCAACTCCCCCAACTCCGCAAAGGTCGCCCGTTTGCGCGGTTCATCCCCCTGGTAAATTCCCGAATAGCGCTCCACCGCCTCACAGAAACCACTAGCGCGGGATTGGCTGTCGGTTTTGCCCTTGCCCGAACTCTTATGTTTCAACGTGCTACGGAGTCCCCGCAGGGAAGTTGCCCCCCCAAAGGCATGGCCCGCCCGGTAGGTATGCACCAGAGGGTTAGCCGGGTCAGTGACGCGCACCAATTCCGTCACCACCCCCGTAATCGGGCTGATTAAATGCTCATGTTGCTGTACCGTTTGGGCGGGAGTGAGGGCGCGGTGGCCGCCGTCGCGGGTGAAATGTTTCTGGCGAGATTCCAGAATCACCGGCTCAAACCCCCGACGCTGGAGGATTTCCGGGTCGCCACAGGTGGGGCATTGGGGGCGGCGGATGAGGCTGTGGGTTTTGAAGTCCAGGGTGCGCTGGTTGAAGGTGATTAATTTGCCCTCCAGGGTGGGGGAAGGCGTAGAGGACTGGGCAATCACGAGGGATTTGGCGATTTCCGTCGCCGCAAACTGAAGGGCCGTCTGCAAGGTCGAAGGCAAGGCGGCGCGGGCTGTGGGGAGGTAACTATTGACGGTGTGAGGGATGTTGCCGTTGGTTTGGCCAGCAGCGTATTTCTCCCGCTGTACCGAAGCTTCAACTTCCCGGTTGCCTTCCAAACGCTGGGCGAGGCAGTGCCAGCAGCCCGTTTCCCCCGGTTTGAAGACTGGGCCCAGCCAGAGGACACTGCCTAGGGGTTTGACTAAAATCCAGGGTTGGCCGGTTTCGACCTGATGACGGTTGATTGTCGCTAAGTCGGGGTTAAGGTAGTCGTCGGTGAGGACGATGGTGAGGGCGGCTTCGGTGGGTTGGAGGGGAATGCCTAAATCACGCAGAGCCGTACCTAGAATGTCAACCATACCCTCACTGATGCGGTTGCCGACGGTTTTGAGGGTGACGGGTTGTTTGAGGGCTTGGGCGGCTACTGCGGGGGCAATACCTAACTCACTCCAAAAAGCAGCCACTTCGGGAGTCAATTCTGGTGCAGACTCAATGAGGTAGCCTTTTTCGCTCAGGCGATTGAGAACGAAATCAATATGGTCAAGGGGGACTTCACCGTTGAGCTTGTCGGCAATTTGTTCGCGAGAGTGGTTGCCGTCGAGAAAGGGAAGAATTTGGCAGTAGAGTCCCCCGGTGAGGGCGTGGTTTTCTTGTTCCCCCAGGAGATAGACCTGTTTGGGGGGGATGATTTCGATGTGGTAGTGGGGTTTGATTTGGAAGGACATAGGGTAGAGGAAGATAAGGGTTAGTACAATACTGATCAGGCAAAAACCCAGATACGGTGAAGAAATGTTGACCGTCGTTTCACCCCAAAAACTTTATCTTTCGCCCGGAACAGTGATGCGATCGCCTGCCACCTGGCAGGAATATCAAGCATTGTGCGAACAGCGCGGAGAGGGTTCCATTCCCCGGCTTAAATATCGTTCTGGATTCGCAAAAGTTGATGTCGCCTTTACCTAAGCATGGTCGTGATGCTCATTTGATTGCTGCCATCATTACAACCTTGTTGGATAATCACGGGCGAGAATACGATGCTTTTACACCCGTAACCATGCAACTGCCAGAAGAAAGCGGGATTGAACCAGATTATTGTTTCTACATTGACCATTGGCAAGCGGTTTCCGGTAAGGAACGGATTGATTGGCGCAATGACCCCCGCCAGATTTGGTGTTAGAAATTGACATCACTAGCTACTCAGACGTGCAGGATTATCTGCCCTATCAAGTGCCAGAAGTATGGCTATTTCAAAACCAGCAACTGATGATTTACCAACTTCAGGGCAATGAATACGGCATCACATCCCAAAGCCAATATTTCCCGGCGGTAAACCCAGCCGATCTCGTTGCTCAATGTTTAGAAATTGCCTATCAGAGGAATACCAGTGCAGCTATTCGTAATCTGAAGCAGCAACTCGGAGGGTAGGGGAGCCGAGAAAAGGGTAACGAGGCGATGGGGTAAACTTAACCCTAGGCGTCAGTCCCCTTGCTCCCCCCTCTCACCTCACAATGCCCTGATCGCCTCAAGGCTCAAGGGATCAATTCGCAGCCAAGACTCAGGCCCAAATCCGCCCTCGGCGAAAGGTTTTACTGTTAGGTTTGGGTTTATTGGCGTGTTTACGGGCATACTCCCACCAGTAGGAATAATCCTGAAGCCCCGTCATCGCTGTGGGAACATAGGATTTTTGCGCTGGCGCGGGTGGTGTTGCCGGGTTAGCTGCCGGAGCAGTTTCCGGTAGATCATCTGGATTTTTTGGGGTGTTTTTTTTCGCCATCATCGTCTCCTTATTTCAATAAGAACAGTAAAAATTGGCAATGTTCTGGGGTTAGAAAAAACGACCCATTGAGGCAAAGCCAGAGTGCATCACTTGGTTGTAGCTGCGCGGGACAAATACCGCCGGGTCGTTATAGTTCGCACCGTGAAGCAGATCCATCCGAATATGCACCAAATCCTCGATCTCCCCATCCTCCAAATCCACCGCTAAGGCGGGTTGGGTGAAATGAGGTCGTTTAACCGGGGCGGATTGTTTAGGAAATGTCATTGTTTTTTGATGGGTATATTAAGAACTAGGAACGGAAAAAAGAGGAGAGGCAGCTAAAAAGTTGACTTTTCCTCCGCCTCAAACCTTGAGGATTAATACGGCGAAGACCAACTCTTCACTTCGCCCAACGTCACCGGAATCAAATCGCTGACATCGATGGTGAAGCGGAAGATTTTCTTGGCGCGGCGGCTGTTTTCGGGGTCGAAGAACTTCAGTTTCACATCCCAGCAGTCGCTATCCATCCGGCAGAACGGGCTTTTCTCCACGGTGATACTGTCCAGTTCCATCCCTTGGGCGACGGCTTGACTGAATGTGGAAGCGGCTTGGAAGGCATTGGTGACGGAGAAGTTGAGGGCGCGGTCTTGAGACGTTGTGCCCAGGTTTCGTAAGTCGTAATAGACCCGGTTGAGGAAACTGCCTAGGGTGCGGCTCATGGCATCGCGATCGGCTTCACCTTCGGCTGCCTGTACCGTCTCAAAGGCGGCATTGACGAGACTGTTAACCTTCCAACCGTAGAGTCCGCGAGTGCTTTGGGGTTCGATGACCGGCACAACTTGCCCAGAGAATAGCTTCACGGTGCGCCCGGTCAAGATGCCCGGAATACTCACCCGCTCAATGTAGTCGTCGTCATGTTCCGGCTGAATTTGACCCGCCAGGAGTTCTTGCAGAGCCAGATAGGCTTCACGGGCGAAGGGGCCTTTAGGTTCAATGGCATAGACCGGAGTCAACTCAATATTGAGCGTCCAAATCAAAGACCGAGCCTCAGAAATATCGCTGGCCAGGTAGTCCACCATCTGACGGGCATCATAGGGGTTAGCTGGCACCGACACGCCCTCGCTGATTTCAAAGGGTGGCATCAGTTGCTTAAAGGTGTCGCGGCGGGCTTCGGAACCGAAGTCATAGCCCAAGGTACCCAAGGCATAAACCAGTTGGCTGGATGCAAGTTCGCTGGGGGCTTGGCTGGGAGTGACGGCGTTGCTAGAGGTCATAGGGGTAGATTGAGTAGGGGTGAATGATTGGACAGTGTTGCTGGGAGTGACCGCAGCTTGTGGCTCCTCCTGAGCCGGGGTGGCATCGGGGACAGACAAACCCCCGCCGCAGCCGCAACCGCTCGATGGTTCTACACCTGCGGGGGTGACGGCTTCTTGTGCTTCAGACATATTTCCTCCAGTGAGTAAGGTTAAAGCTCCAGCGATATTGATTCGGCCTGCCAGACATCGCTGGGCATCGGCAGGCAGGGCGGCATCGCAGGGCAGGGCGCTCTGCAACAGGATTTGACGCACCCGGGCGGGGTCAGGGGTTTCGCCGCGCTCGACTTGCAGGCTCAACAACAGGGCAGCAACCCCGGAAACAATAGGGGTGGCGAAGCTGGTGCCGTTGAGCCGTTCCGTCCCGCCGCCGGGTTTGGCCCCCAAGATTTGCTCGCCCGGAGCAAGGATGCCCTGGGTTTGGTACTTAGACCCCCAATTACTGAAGTCCAAGGGTTGCCCGCGAGCATCCATCGCACCCACGGCTAGGACGGCGGGGAGGGCGGCGGGGACGTGCAGGCACTGGCACCCGTCGTTACCCGCCGCCGCTACGAGCAGAATGTTCCGCTCCTGGCAGAGGCGGACGGCGTTTTCCAGCCAGCCCTCAGCTTCCCCAAAGTCGCTTAACTGACCGCCACTGAGGTTGATGATGTGCGCTCCGGCGTTGGCGGCTTGCTCAATGCCTCTGGCGAGGTCAAGTTGGCTGGCACTACAGCGATCGTCAGGAAACACAGGGACAATCAAACCCCGACATTGGGGCGCAATGCCAGGAATGTCGCTGTCGGGTTGCCCGAAAATGATGCTGGTGACGTGAGTGCCATGGCCGGACATACTGCCGTCGCTGCGGGCAGCATGGGGGACGAGGGTGGGCAGGGTGGTGAGGTTAGCACCTTGGAAACAGGGGTGGGTGCGATCGACGGGGCCATCCATGACGGCGATGGTGATTTCTGGAGAACCTTGGGTGCGGTTTCGTAATTCTGAGAGTCCTAGTATTTCCATCTAGAAATTTTTGAAGTTTTTATAGTCAATTGATCAAAAAGGCTTGAACAAGCAGTTTTTACATCTATGAAGCACAATCCGAAACCCATTGCGATCTTGGCGAGAGGGGCTTAGGGTGATGAGGACTTCACATCATGATTGCGTCAAACGCTATACCAGTTTCTGGAGCTATGGAACATAAGAAATTCCCTCAACCCCATTAAAGGGGAAAAGGTAGAGCTTCCGTAATTTACGAAAACGCTAGATAACTCGATACTCAAAAATCAACAACCGTACAAACATGGATGGACAGTTGCCGAAGGAAAAATATACGAAACTAAAACAGTACGAAAACCGCCATAAACAATGGACGAAAACCGTACTAAAAATTTAGTTATGTTGCCAGCACCAGATTGAGTTCAGCCTCTTGAGATTTAGTAGGATGTCAAGATTTAAGTTTCCGATTTAGTCTAGCCTTGGGAAATTCAGGATGTCAAGACTTTTTGAGCCAATTTTGTAAAGTTTTATAACAGGAAGCTCTCCCCACCTCGGGGCGCGAGGTGGGGGTGTCATAATGGGTGCATTTCAGTTAGGAACACCAACCATAATGTCCCGTTGCATTCCTCAAACCGCCCTTGATAAATGCGTTCTCGGTCTGCTAAAAGCCTAATACCTGTGGCGATCGCATCTTCAGCGGAAGGATACTTACCGCTTTCTACCAGACTTTCCAGAAAGCTCAATTTCTGCACTTAACGAGATATTCATTTCTAACCTCTGTTTTAATCCGGTTGAATAAAGGCTTGATGTTCTGGGGATGACAGTCCGGTTTGTAGGGTGGCCAAAACCGCCGCGAGATTATTTTGTAATAGTTGCGTTGCGTTCAACCATAAACCCGGAAACACCCGACTGCACAAAATCCCCTCATCATTGGGAGAAAGAGACTGATAAACTCCCTCCTCTAAATAAAACCAATCTAGTTTTTGGTCGAAGATTTGCCAAACTAGATATTCTTGTACCCCATTGCGCCGATAAACCCGTTTTTTATCCCCTAAATCGATCGCCGCACTACTAGCCGCAATTTCTACCACCAATTCCGGCGCGCCTTGAATGTAGCCGTATGAGGTGAGTTGAGAACTTCCCCCCGGAATCAACAAAACTCCATCAGGTTGAAATTCGTTGTCCGAGTCGAGGCGAACCGTCGGTTCAATACCTATTTCTGTCCCTGGGGTTGCCATTTTATAAGTCCATAGCAACCCGATTAAATCCGCGTGGGGTTTCGCATGGGTGGTAAACCGCAGGGGTGATGCCATATATACGACTCCTTCAATTAATTCGGCTTTCTGATCTGTAGTCATGGCGGCGTAACGTCGCTCAAATTCTCGATAGCTGAGGCGATCGCCATTTTCCAAAGGTGGATAGATCGGAGAAGTTAGCTGCATAGTATCGACCAAAGATTAGGGGACAGTTTGATTATAGCAATTGGGTAATCGCATTATTATCTTATTGTTAATCGCAATTCATCAGGTTGGCATAATATTAATCAGCACAGACTTGGGGCGATTTCCCATTGGTGATAGGGTGATAATTATTTCACTTATCCCCAACTGGCGACACTTACGTTAATTCCAGTGGCGTTAAGATTTCTTGAGCATATTCACCTATACAATCATCTCAGGTGCGATCGCCACTTTGGCGACCTTCTCTGGTGGGAATTGAGCCGCAGTTTTTCCCAAATCTAACAATCATCAGAGAGGAATGCGATCGCGATGACCCCGGTGAGTTTTTCACAGAAGCTGATGAGTTCTGGGGTGGGATGTTCGCAGTCCGTCAGGAGGAGGGCGCGGTGGGGGAGACGGAGCAATAATCATTTGACTCATTCCGCTCTAAAATTGATTGTTAACATATTCTTTAATCACTGGTGCAAGGGTGAAGCGCGATCGCCCTTTTTCCTTCACTTTTTCAAGTAAACCGCGTTTTAATAAAGATTGAACAGCTTTTAATAAGTCATACTCGGAGAGAGGTAAATCTGTCGTATATGCGGAAAGTTCCACGGGTATGTCTTGGCTGCCTAACCAAACAATTGCTTGTTTTTCTATGAGCGACAAGCGTTGATAATGTGCCTGCAATAGAATTTCTAAATCTCCCAAAAACGGACTCTCACGCGATAAGAAGTCAGCCACGCTGCCGTCAAATAGTTCTTGAATCGTATTAGCTGCTATCTTTAGCCATAAAGGATTGCCGCTATAAAGTTGGATTAATTCTAACCATCTATCTGGATCGGTTAATTCCATTTCGGTTAAGATTTATTTAGCTGATTCGCCTAAACCATCAATTGGTAATGTGTGGCATAAACTTTTTCGACCTTCTAATGTCGCCAATTCTATAGGTTTTTCCCAACTAATAATCAGCAGGCAACTGTGGTGATGCGTGGTGGCTATTTCTTTGATAAATTTGCTGTAATCTTGGCAGTCTGTTTGGTAAGTTCCGGCTAATTCTCCACTGGTAAATAGTTCTTGAAAGTCATCGAGGATAATCAGGCAACGATGCGATCGCAAACAGTCGATTAAAGATGGGGATTTGGTTTCTGTTGGTGGTGAGAGAAATTCGATTAAATGAGTTTTGAGCGATTTTAAGGTGGGGGCGTTGGTACAGTTGCGCCATAAGAGGCGATCGAAGTTATCTTGAATTTGTCTCACCAGTTCCACTACTAGGGCAGTTTTGCCAACACCCGATAAACCGATAACGCTGACGATGGGGATTTTATCTTCGAGTATCCATTGTTTAAGGGTGTTGAGTTCCTGGGTGCGGTTGTAGAGGCGATCGCTTTTGGGAACTTCCGTTAAATCGTGGCGTTTTTCTGTTTGAACCTTATCTGCGTTGTTAGTGGAACGTTTTTTTGCGGTTTTTGCATAGGGTGGATTTTCGCGACAAACATTGATGTCGCCATTACCAATATGCAGATTTTCAATGTGCGAATATCTCCCGTTTTCTAAAATCGACCTAATATTAGCTTTTCTAACATCTTCCTCGAAAACATCCGACAGAAGTTGCCATAATTTCCAAGCCTCTTTTCTGATATGATGTTTGCTGCAATGTTCATTATCTCCTATTTGTTCGTAAGTTTCCCGTTGCCAAACCCCCTCTAAAATAGCCTTTTGTAGAGAATCCAGATGTTTTCCGGTTTTCGCGAACAGGCGATCGTCAGTCCACTTTAAAGCTTCTTCAATATCCATAGACGTGAGATATGGTTTGATTGTGGATTTTATCCTATATTATCATACTTTTTCCTATTTGGGGGGATAAAATCCTATGTTTTCCCATAAAATCAGGTACTACATGGTTTAAAAGGTTCCTACAAAATCCTATTTTTAGGGGTTGTCAGATAGGAATTAGCATCATAAAATAGTGTTAATACAGAAAATTTAATTTTAGCGCCCAGGAAAATACCAATGGTCAAGACATTAGGGGTTCAGGAAAAGACTTCTGACAAGTTACCGTTTGCAATGCTTTTTGCGGTAGAGCCTGCTTTTACCAGCATTCCTAAAGAGTCACTCGAACAGGAACTATGCTATAACCCCGTGCTTCAAATTAACAACGAAACTCAATTGAATCTGATTGTAGGTGGACAAACAAGTACAAGTCTGAAACGCTCAACTGGTACTGGGTTTTTTGAGGATTCAGATGAGGATACTATGGGTGATGAATATGAGTGATGAAAGTCAATAAATTGTTGATTATATAACCCATATAAATAGGTGGCTACCAATTTATAGCCGCCTATCTATTTAAACCTGTCTTCAATCAAGTTCTGGGATAAGTTTATTTGGTTAGAGGAATTGCAAATCCAATGGTTAAAACATTAGGGACTCAAAAAAATTGTTCCCACCAAATGCCTTTTGCTATGCTTTTTGCAGTAGAACCTGCTTTTACTAGCATTTCTGAAGAATATGGGCAAGAAAACCTTTGCTATAATGCTAGATTCCAAATTAACGAGGAAACTCAGTTAGCTAGTATTTCAGGTGTTCTAAATAGCACGAGTATCAAAAAGTCAACTAATAGTGGCTTGATAATATGGCATGGAGACAAAGACGACGATAATGTGGCTGATGAATGAAAATTACTGATAAAGTCCTCAATATAAAGTTTATTAAAGAATAGTTAATCCTCATCAATATGATTAAGCCCATCTTAGTAATTACGGATAAATGCGATGTTCACGCAGATTTTGTCACCATTGAACTCAGAAAACTAGGTGGCGATATTGTCCGCATGAATACCCAAGATATGGGTTGTAATTCAGACTTTACTTTGGGAAAATTAGACTTAGCAGAACCTTGGCATCTCAAATTCCACTTTAAAGACTCTGACAAAACAGTAACATCAGACAGTTTTGATACTATTTGGTATCGAAAACCAGAACAAGTTGAGCCAGACTCAAACATTACCGAAGAACACGCACAGGTTTTTGTCAAAGAGGAGTATAGCTATTTTTTACGCTCATTTTATAACCTGTACTCCCACAAAACATGGGTTAATCCGTTTTGGAATTTAAGACACTCCAGCCAAAAACTACCTAACTTGGAACTGGCACTAAAATTAGGATTAAAAGTTCCCAAAACTTTAATTACTAACAATCCCGAAGTTGCCAGAGAATTTGGGGAGAATTGTCAATGGGATTTACTGGTAAAAACATTTCATTTTTCCGGTTTTGTGGTGAATCAAACTGAGGCATGGCACTGCTTTGCTAAACGTATCGATAAGGAGCAGTTTCTTCAATTTGCGAAAACCATAAGTTTTGCTCCCACTTTTTTACAACAATACATCGATAAATCCATAGAGTTAAGGGTGACAATTATCGGAGAAGAAGTTTTTACCGCCGCAATTCATTCTCAGGAAATTGAAAAAACCAAGTCTGACTGGCGGGCAATAGATAGTTACCAGATTAAACACACTGTTTACGATTTACCCGTTGAGATAGCGCAGAAACTTTTGGCTTTTAACCGTCATTATTCTTTGGTATTCTCAACTTTCGATATGATTCTTACTCCTGAAGGGGAATACTACTTTTTAGAATGCAACCCTAACGGTCAATGGTATTGGATTGAGGAATTGACACAAATGCCGATGGCTAAAACAATGGCTAAACTGTTGATGAGTATTTAATTTTTGTAGATGCCATCAGAGGCTTATCATTTAACAGCCTAATACCTGTGGCGATCGCATCTTCAGCGGAAGGATACTTACCGCTTTCTACCAGACTTTCCAGAAAGCTCAATTTCTGCACTTAACGAGATATTCATTTCTAACCTCTGTTTTAATCCGGTTGAATAAAGGCTTGATGTTCTGGGGATGACAGTCCGGTTTGTAGGGTGGCCAAAACCGCCGCGAGATTATTTTGTAATAGTTGCGTTGCGTTCAACCATAAACCCGGAAACACCCGACTGCACAAAATCCCCTCATCATTGGGAGAAAGAGACTGATAAACTCCCTCCTCTAAATAAAACCAATCTAGTTTTTGGTCGAAGATTTGCCAAACTAGATATTCTTGTACCCCATTGCGCCGATAAACCCGTTTTTTATCCCCTAAATCGATCGCCGCACTACTAGCCGCAATTTCTACCACCAATTCCGGCGCGCCTTGAATGTAGCCGTATGAGGTGAGTTGAGAACTTCCCCCCGGAATCAACAAAACTCCATCAGGTTGAAATTCGTTGTCCGAGTCGAGGCGAACCGTCGGTTCAATACCTATTTCTGTCCCTGGGGTTGCCATTTTATAAGTCCATAGCAACCCGATTAAATCCGCGTGGGGTTTCGCATGGGTGGTAAACCGCAGGGGTGATGCCATATATACGACTCCTTCAATTAATTCGGCTTTCTGATCTGTAGTCATGGCGGCGTAACGTCGCTCAAATTCTCGATAGCTGAGGCGATCGCCATTTTCCAAAGGTGGATAGATCGGAGAAGTTAGCTGCATAGTATCGACCAAAGATTAGGGGACAGTTTGATTATAGCAATTGGGTAATCGCATTATTATCTTATTGTTAATCGCAATTCATCAGGTTGGCATAATATTAATCAGCACAGACTTGGGGCGATTTCCCATTGGTGATAGGGTGATAATTATTTCACTTATCCCCAACTGGCGACACTTACGTTAATTCCAGTGGCGTTAAGATTTCTTGAGCATATTCACCTATACCATCATCTCAGGTGCGATCGCCACTTTTCCAAATCTAACAATCATCAGAAAAGCCCAGAGAGTTCCCTATTCGGTTTTGTGGGTCTTAACCCATTGATAGGTTTTTCAAACCCCCACAGATTCGGTATCCGTGTCAGAATATCTGTAAACTTGCACACTATTAGATAGCTAAATTTTGGGAGGTCATACATGGTAGCCCTCACTGACCGGGTTAAAGCAGGTCGGTTGACCGTTGAGGTAGCAGAAGTTACTACAGACACCACCACAATTCGATCGCTTGATTGGGACCGCGATCGCTTTGATATCGAATTTGGTCTGCAAAACGGCACAACCTATAACTCATTTATCATTCGTGGCGACAAAACCGCCTTAGTAGATACATCCCACGCCAAATTTCGGCAACTATACCTAGACACTCTCCAAGGATTAATCGACCCCGCCGCCATTGATTATCTGATTATTAGCCACACAGAACCCGACCATAGCGGTTTAGTGGCTGATATTCTGCAACTAGCCCCCCAAATTACCGTCGTCGGCGCAAAAGTTGCCATTCAATTTTTAGAAAACCTAGTTCACCAGCCCTTTAAGTCTCAACAAGTTAAAAACGGTGATACATTAGACCTCGGTAACGGTCATGTGCTGGAATTCGTTTCCGCCCCTAACCTACACTGGCCTGATACCATTTTCACCTACGATCGCCAAACCGAAACTCTCTTTACCTGTGACGCTTTCGGAATGCACTACTGTTCCGATCTCACCTACGACTCAAACCTCGCCGACATTGAGGCTGATTATCGATTCTACTACGAATGTTTGATGGCTCCTAACGCCCGGTCTGTTCTCAGCGCCATTAAGCGTATGAAGCAACTAGGAACTATTACCACCATCGCCACCGGACACGGCCCCCTGCTGCGCCATAACGTTAAGGAATTGACCGATCGCTATCAAAAATGGAGTCAGGAACAGTCCAAAGCCGAAACCACGGCGGCGGTATTTTACTATTCCGATTTCGGTTATAGCGATCGTCTTTCCCAAGCGATCGCCCACGGGATTACTAAAACTGGTGTCGCTGTCGAAATGATGGATCTGCGATCGGCTGATAACCAGGAAATCCGCGAGTTAGCTAGTATGGCTACCGGATTAGTTATCGGAATGCCTCCGGTGTCTGGTGAAGATGCAGAACTTGCCGAACAAGCCATCAGCACCATTTTAGCATCTACCAACAAAAAGCAAACCTTTGGTTTGTACGAATCTGGTAGCGATAATAATTTGTCCGTTTACCCCCTGGAAGTCAAGTTTAAAGCCGCCGGACTTAAACCCGCTTTTCCCTCAATTCGGATTACCGAAACCCCCACCGAAAACACCTATAAACTCTGTGATGAAGCCGGAACCGATATGGGACAGTTACTCAGTCGGGATAAGGCTATTAAGCAGATGAAATCCCTAGATAGCGATGTCGATAAAGCCTTGGGTCGCATTAGTGGCGGGTTGTATATTATCACCGCTACTAAAGGGGAAGTGAGTAGCGCTATGTTGGCTTCCTGGGTGTCTCAGGCGAGTTTTGAACCTCTGGGAGTAACTATTGCAGTTGCCAAAGATAGGGCGATCGAAGCCTTAATGCAGGTCGGTGATACCTTTGTTCTCAATGTCTTGGAGGAGAACAATTATCAAGCCTTGATGAAGCATTTTCTCAAGCGTTTTCCCCCTGGTGCTGACCGTTTTGAAGGCGTGAAAACTCAAGCCGCTAATAATGGCAGTCCGATTTTAAATGATGCTCTGGCTTATCTGGAATGTCGGGTAGCTAGTCGCATGGAATTAACCGATCATTGGATTGTTTATGCCACTATTGATGGCGGTCGCGTTAGTAACCCTGATGCTTTACCAGCCGTTCATCATCGCAAGGTCGGAAATCACTACTAAAAAATTCCTTGATGGCGGGTTGATTGATATCAAAAATATTGCCAAATCACC
This sequence comes from Limnospira sp. PMC 289.06, assembly GCF_032350395.1. NCBI lineage: Bacteria > Bacillati > Cyanobacteriota > Cyanophyceae > Oscillatoriales > Sirenicapillariaceae > Limnospira > Limnospira sp. PMC 289.06. Next base: position 15,651 of record NZ_JARPLC010000038.1, on the reverse strand, counting down.
CGCCTTTTTTGGGTTTCTATGTTCACTATATCCATTTTAACAAATGTATAATTCAAAAGCTCGTGATGTTCAAGTTTTCTTAATTGGTAATGATACCAAGGTTTTGCGATCGCGCACTTGGGATAGACTCAAGTTTGAGGTGGAATATTCCCTACAACGGGGGACGACAGCTAATAGTTATCTAATCGAAGCTGACCAAGTGGCGATTATCGACCCTCCCGGAGAATCTTTTACCGCCAACTATCTTAAATCCCTGGAAGACCGCTTAGATTTTAACAACCTCAAATATGTGATTTTAGGGCATTTTAACGCTAACCGAGGCGCGACAATTAAAGCCTTGTTAGAAAAGGCTCCCCAAATTACTTGGGTGTGTTCTAACCCCGCTACCTTGGCGCTGCGGGAATTTTTCCCAGAATTAACCTTAAATATTTTAACAGTTAAAAGTGAGGAAAAATTAGACCTGGGTCGCGGACATGAACTGCAATTAATCACTGCACCAACTCCCCGATGGCCTGATGGTTTATTGACCTATGACCCCTGTAGTCAAATCCTGTTTACAGATAAGTTTTTTGGAGCCCATGTTTGCGGTGATCAAGTATTTGATGAAGGCTGGTCAGTCTACAGCGAAGACCGCCGTTTTTATTATGACTGTCTCCATGCGGCACAACCTAAAAAAATTCTGTCAATCTTAGATAAAATTGCTGAGTTATCACCCATTGATTTTTATGCCACGGGTCACGGTCCCTTAGTGCGCTATGGGATGAATGAATTAACTAATTTATATCGACAATGGAGCGAAAAACAAAAATCTCAGGATTTGAATGTGGCGTTGCTATATGCTTCTGCTTACGGGAATACCGCCTCTATTGCTCATGCGATCGCCAGAGGATTAACTAGGTCGGGAGTAGCGGTAGAATTGATTAATTGTGAACACGCTAAATCTACCGAAATTCAAACATCCGTCGAAAAATCCGATGGATTTATTATCGGTTCCCCTACCCTCGGTGGTCACGCTCCCACACAAATACAAACCGCTTTGGGAATTATCCTCAATACCGCATCAACTAATAAATTAGCCGGGGTTTTTGGTTCCTTTGGTTGGAGTGGAGAGGCGGTAGATTTAATCGCGGATAAGTTAAAAGATGCTGGCTATCAATTCGGCTTTGAACCAATTAGGGTCAAGTTTAAACCCACAGATATCACCCTACAAACCTGCGAAGAAACTGCTATTGATTTCGCTCAAATGTTGCGACGTGACCAAAAACGCCGCGCCTTAAAATCTACTTCCCAGTCTGCTAGTGCTGACCGAACTGCTCAGGCTGTAGGTCGTTTGGTAGGTTCCCTGTGCGTGGTCTCCTGTCGCCGTGGAGAGGTGGTAAGTGGGATGTTGGCTTCGTGGGTATCTCAAGCTACTTTTACCCCCCCAGGATTGACTGTGGCTGTGGCTCGCGATCGCGCTATGGAATCGATGACCCATATAGGCGATCGCTTTGTTTTAAACATTTTGGACGAAGGTAAACAACTCCGTAAACACTTTATGAAAAAGTTTGCTCCCGGTGAGGATAGATTTGCATCTTTATCAACCACAGAAGCCTCTAACGGATGTCTGATTTTAAATGATGCTTTGGCTTATTTAGAATGTGAGGTAAAAAACCGCATGGAATGCGGCGACCACTGGGTTATTTATGCTCAAGTCCAAAACGGCAAACTGTTAAATAATGAAGGTGTAACAGCAGTTCACTATCGCAAAACCGGAACTTTTTACTAATCCTCTCCTCAAAAGGCGAGCCCGTCAATCTTCCTGTGGGGAGGTTAGCAAATATAGCGGTTCGGTGGATTGGTGAGCTACTTTTCAAAGCCCCTCTCCCGTATGGGAGAGGGGTTTG
>NZ_JARPLC010000038.1:0-13756 GCF_032350395.1 Limnospira sp. PMC 289.06 | reverse complement strand
GGCGAGCCCGTCAATCTTCCCCTGGTGAGGTGAGGAAATACCCGGTTTGGGAAGGGCGGGTTTATCAATCTTCCTGTGGGGAGGTGAGGAAATACCCGGTTTGGTGGATTGGTGAGCTACTTTTCAAAGCCCCTCTCCCGTATGGGAGAGGGGTTTGGGGTGAGGGCTTTACCTCAAAAGGCGAGCCCGTCAATCTTCCCCTGGTGAGGTGAGGAAATACCCGGTTTGGGAAGGAAGGGCGGGTTTATCAATCTTACTGTGGGGAGGTGAGGAACTCGGAGAACCCGCCCCTACAGGTCAAAAAGCGGGTTTATCAATCTTCCTGTGGGGAGGTTAGCAAATACCCCCCTTGGGAAGGGCGGGTTTATCAATCTTCCCCTGGTGAGGTGAGGAAATACCCAGTTTGGGGAGGGCGGGTTTATCAATCTTCCTGTTGGGAGGTGAGGAAATCGGAGAACCCGCCCCTACAGGTCAAAAAGCGGGTTTATCAATCTTCCTGTGGGGAGGTTAGCAAATACCCCCCTTGGGAAGGGCGGGTTTATCAATCTTCCTGTGGGGAGGTGAGGAAATAGGAGAACCCGCCCCTACAGGATCTATCTTACCTAGTAGGGGCGAGAAATTTTTCGCCCCTATTATATCGATTAATCGACAACTCTCATGCGCTGGGTAATGGAGGTGATACCATCACGACGCATAAGAATAGTAGAAACCCAGTTATCCTCTGGTAATATCGGCGCTTGACCAATTTTGAAAATACCACCAGATGTTAAAAACTGAATAGATACAGGTGTAGGCTCAAAGTAAGCATTAGTATTAACGGGTTGGACGATCGCCCCTCCAATCAACAATTCCGAACCCAGGGGTTCTTCAACTATAGCATCAAGGCTGAATTCTCGACCCGTGAACACCTGTTCAGGAATATTCAATGTAACCGTTGGGGGAGCATCACCAGAAGTTAACTGGTTGCGTTCCGCTAAAATTTCCTGAGCGATAATCAGATCATTCTCAATGCGCTGTTGGGAAGTAATCCTCGATCGCAAAATTACATCGCGATCGGGAAAGCGTTTCACCCCTTCAATTTCCGTAACCGTTGTCGCAATAATCGCATTTCCATCTCGTTCCCAATCCTGCAAAGTCGTGCGATAATTAAGAGAGTAGTATTGTTCCCAAAAATGCCTTAAACCCCGTTTTAAAGTATCATGATTTAAACCATCAGTATTTTCAAAATCTGGAGCATAAAACCTCATCAACGCTTCCAGATTTTGGCGATTAGCTTCAGTCTCAATATTTTCTAGCAGCATTTTCAGTTCCGGTGGGGCGGTGTCTGGTTCGGATGCCCAAGCGCGATCGCTCCCCCAGCCTAAACCGCACCAGAGAGCAATTGTCAGAATGGCTGATAAAACTGGGGAAAAAGCCGGGTAGCGCAACGGAAAAATCACAAGGCGGGTCATAAGTATAGTTGTCAGTTGTGCGTCAGAGTGGTAAAGTAATCAGGAGCTAGGGATTTCCGTTGGGAACACCCCCTCTGATTCTTCCAGTGTTTTGATTGTAGCGAAATTATTGATTGAGTATCCAAAGGAAAAGCAGCCTTGACCGAGACACCCACGCGATTATTAGTTGCAGCCAGTGGTACTGGAGGGCATCTGTTTCCGGCGATCGCCACCGCCGATAGTCTTAGTGATTATCATATCGAATGGCTAGGAGTTCCAGACCGCCTGGAAACCCAGCTAGTTCCCCAAAAGTACCCTATCCATTCTATCGCCGTGGGTGGATTTCAGGGAAAACCCGGCTTAGGAACTCTCATGACCGGGACTCGTCTAGCCACCGCTATCCTCAAAGCCCGCCACCTCCTCAAACAGGGCAATTTTCAAGGCGTATTCACTACAGGGGGTTATATTGCCGCCCCCGCCATTTTAGCAGCTCGTTCCCTCGGTTTACCCGTCATTCTCCATGAGTCTAACGCCCTTCCCGGTAAAGTCACCCGCTGGTTAGCCCCTCGCTGTACCCAGGTGGCGATCGGCTTCGCAGAAGCCGCTAGATATCTTCCCAAAGCCAAAACTACCGTTGTGGGTACTCCTGTACGCGCAGCCTTTACCAACGAGTCAGAGCCCTTAGAATTCCCTATTCCTGACCATGCGCCGCTCGTCGTAGTGTTAGGAGGTTCTCAGGGCGCTGTAGCCGTCAATCGCTTAGTCAGAGCCGCCGCACCAGCTTGGTTAGATGCAGGTGTTTGGATCGTTCACCTTACCGGAAATCTCGACCCCGACGCTGACAGCCTCCAGCATCCCCACTATATTGCTATGCCTTTTTATGATCACATGGGAGCCTTGCTCAAACGCGCTACTTTCGCAGTTAGTCGCGCCGGGGCGGGAACTTTAACAGAATTGGCCATTACTAAAACCCCCGCTATTCTCATTCCCTATCCCTACGCCGCCGAAGACCACCAAACTTTTAACGCCAAGGTTTTTGCTAAACAAGGGGCGGCGGTATTAATTCAACAGCAGGACTTGACACCAGAAGAACTCCAAGGTAAAGTTTTGTATCTATTGGGTGACTCTACAGAACTCAATCGGATGGCTGAGGCGGCTGGGTCCTTGGCAGTGGTTGATAGCGCTAACCGCCTAGCTGACGTGGTTAGGGCCGTTGTTGTTTAGGTAGAAAATGCGATCGCAGCATCTATTTTAGATCCTGACTGTGATATCGATCAGCTTACGGTGAGATTTTACTCATTTCTTTCGGGCTCAAAATCAGTCATAGTAATAGTATCGAGAGTCGAGGAGGGTGTGGGATGAAATTATTAGCTTACGCAACCGCAACATTACTTGTTACCATTGGTATCGCTACTGCAGTTCGTGCAGAAAACCCCGCCCACCTGAAGCAGTTGCTGGAGACTAAAAGCTGTGAGGGATGTGATCTTACCGGGGCACAGTTACAAGGATTAGACCTTAGTGGTGCTAACCTGAGAAGGGCTGATCTCAGTGGTGCTGATCTTACTGGTGCTAATTTGAATGAGGCTAACTTCAACCGGGCTATCCTGGTTGAGGCTAACTTAACAGATACTAGCCTGATTGCAGCTAAACTTCACGGCGCAGACTTAACCCGTACTAACTTGAGGAATGCTAATCTAACCCTAGCGGGGATGGTGATTGCTGACCTGACTGATGCGAACCTCAGAGGTGCAAATCTAGTTGGTGCGAATTTGGAAAGTGCTGATTTAACTGGGGCGAATCTTCAAAATGTTCGTCAGTCTGTAGTTAGTTTGGGTTTGGTGCGTCTTCAAGAAGGAAGCCTATATGGCTTTGATATCATTGGTGTTAATTTGCGGGATACTGATTTAACAGGAACTAATCTAAGTGGGGCTGATTTGACTGCATCAGACTTAGCGGGCGCTAATTTGGATGATGCCAATTTATTCAATACTAATTTAATGAATGCCAGACGTTAAGAAGTTGGTCAATTATCTGACCATGAAAAGGAGGGGTATAGCCAGGCTATATCCCTCTTTTGTTGATTTTGAGATAGCTTTAAGATTCTTTGAGAGGGTCAATGTTGACGTGCATTTTCGATTTGCTTTCCTCATATTTATCGGAATTGGAGTCTCGATTTAATCCGGCTAATCCCCATACTAGGCTGACTAATGCTGCTTGATAAACTGCATGATTTCCTTCAGCGTTAGCTTTATCTATTAATGATTCATTGTTAGATTCATCGTTAACTGTTGGCTTATCTGTAATAACACCTCCTTCGTATTTAAGACTGGCTGAGTCTATAGCAGTTAAAGGTTCATATAATACTATTGTAGTCTCAATTGGCTCATTTTGTGTATACAAGAGTCGATGACCTCTATCAGGATCAAGGATAGATCTGAGCAATTGATCAAAATCCCCCCCCTGTACTGTTGTCAGTATCAACAGGCTATGATAGAAAAATAGGGTATCTCAGAATCAACTGAACCCATTTTTACCCATCAAACGAGATCTTATCAGATGTCTTCCCAGTTACCTTCTGTTTCTAACTCCCCATCTAACCCTAGTCCTGAAGTATTCTTGCACCAGGCTGAGACTTGTTATCTTCAGGGAGACTATGATCAGGCGATCGCCGCCTGTCAAAAGGCGTTAGAATTGAAACCTAACTGGCCTCCGGTTTATGTGACTATGGGTAATGTGTCTCAGGGTCGGGGTCAAATTCAAGAGGCGATCCGATACTATGCCAAGGCTTTAGAATTTGACCCGAATTTACCCCAAGCCCATGCTAATTTGGGTAGTATGTTCTATAAACAAGGACAATTGGAATCGGCGATCGCCAGCTATCAAAAGGCGATCGCCCTCAAGCCAGACTTAACCGCAGTTTATGTTAACCTCGCTCGTGCTTTGCGACAACTGGGGCGAGAGTCGGAAGCCTTAATAGTTGAACAAAAGGCTCATCAAATTAATTCCTCTACCGGGGGCGCAATTCATCTTTATAACCAGGGAAATCAACTCGTCAATGAGGGTAAATTAGAAGAGGCGATCGCCCTGTGGAAACAGGCTATTGTCGCTGACCCCAATCTGGCAGAAGCCTACTGTCAAATCGGTATAATTCATAGACATCAAGGCCAGCCGAAAGAAGCTATCCCCTTCTTAGAAAAGGCGATCGAATTAAAACCCAATTTTATCGCCGCCTATCAAAATATCTGTGGCATATATCGCGACTCCTCCGACCTCGCCTCCGCCCGGAATGCCGTAGAAAGCTACCTCAAAAATTGTGGTAGTATCGATCCGATTATGACCGCTATTTATGCCGTTAGTATCTATCAGGTTTCCGGTTTAAATGCCGTGGCTTTACCAAGATTTTTGCAGCTAGAATCACAAGTCCCGGCTTTACTAGCTCACACCAAACCAGTAGAGATTAAATCCCTTTATGCTAACCTATTATTCGCCCTGCCCTATCTGCGGGATGATTTAGAAAAGAATTATAAGCTACAACGATTAATTAGCGATCGCTATGTTAGCCTAATATCTCCTACTTCCACACCCACCACTATTCAAACCACTAAAGGATTTGGCAATATCCCCAGCCCCAAAACCGTGAAAATTGGGATTCTTTCTAAAAACTTTTGTCGTCATTCCGTCGGCTGGTGTAGTGCCGATGTCATTAAAGAATTAGCCGCCCTGAATACAGAAATTTATCTATATTGGAGCGATCGGCCTACCCGAGATAACCAAACTCCAGCATTTGAACAAGTTGCTCACAAAGTTTTTGCCCCCCAAAATTTCCCCCAGGGACTCCCCAACCCCCAAGAAATTGTGAACGCTATTCGCCAAGACCAAATCGATATTCTCCTAGACTTAGACTCTCTCAGTGTCCAAATTAATACCGAAATTTTAGCCCACCAACCTGCTCGCTTTTGTATATCTTGGCTAGGTTTTGATAGCCCTCAAATTTCCGCCGATAACTATTTTATTGGCGACCATTATACCCATCCCCCAGGGCGAGAATCTTATTATACTGAAAAATTAATTAGGATGCCTCAGACATTTATGGCCGTCTCTGGCTTCAAGAGAGTATCAGCAGATCAAAACCTCCTCAGACAAGCCTACCGTATTAGTCGCGACCAGGTGGTTTATTTGTGTGTAGCACCGGGACGTAAATTTAACCCTGATTTAGTGAAAGCCCAGGTCAATATCCTTAAACAAGTTCCCGATAGTATTTTAGTTCACAAAGCATTAGGAGATACCCAGATAATTCGTGAAACCTATGCGGCCGCTTGTAAGGCGATCGGTGTCGGTCAACATCGCATTAAACAAATAAGTCGATTTGCGACCGAAGAAGAACACCGGAAAATCTATATATTGGCAGATGTGCTATTGGATTCCTACCCCTACAATGGTGGTACTCATAGTTTGGAAGCCCTCTGGTTTAATACTCCCCTAGTCACTCGCCGAGGCTCACAATTTTTATCCCGCATGGGTTATTCTTTCTTAAAAGCAGTAGGTGTAGAAATGGGGATAGCCGACTCCTGGGAAGACTATCAAAATTGGGCTATCCGTTTGGGTCGTGAACCGGAACTTAGACAATCAATTCGCGAACAGTTAATGGCATCTAAAAACCCTGATAATTTAGCCCCTTTATGGAATCCTAAAGCCTTGGCTAAAGATTTATATTCCCACTTTCAACAATTACTCAATCAATCAACCTAATAATTACAATATATTTGACATTCTGGTAAATTTCCGGTATAATCCCGATAGTGGGTGATATAATGGGGTATATTGTAAGCAATCCTAGCCAGCCATGAGCAACCTTCCAGACTTCCAACATCAAGGTTATCACACCATTAGGCAATTGGGATGTAACCCAGAAGGGGGGCGGATAACCTACCTGGCAACCTATGCCAAAACTAATCAACCAGTGACAATCAAAGAATTTCGCTTTGCCTTTACTGGGGCGAGTTGGGCAGGATTAAAAGCCCATGAACGGGAAATCGAGATGTTACAGCAGATTAGACATCCCCGTATACCGCGCTATCTGACATCCTTTGAGACTCCGGCTGGCTTCTGTTTGGTGCAGGAGTACAAAAAGGCACCTTCCCTAGAGTCTGGTCAACGCTTCACCCCAGAACAGATTAGGCAAATTGCTATTTCTATCTTAGGGATTCTGGTATATTTACAACAGCATAATCCGCCAATTATTCACCGTGATATTAAGCCAGGTAACATTCTAGTAGACGATCGCCTCAATGCTTATCTAGTGGATTTTGGCTTTGCTAAAGTAGGTGGAAAAGATACCGCCACCAGTAGTATCGCCGCCGGAACACCGGGGTTTATGCCACCGGAGGAACTCTTTAACCGACCCTTAACAGAATCTTCCGACCTCTACAGTTTGGGGGCTACCCTAATTTGTCTGCTAACAGGGACTCATCCCGCCCATATTGGTCAGCTTATTGATGATAACTATTGTTTCCAATTTAGACAACTGGTAAAAGGTGGCGATCGCCGTTTTTTGGCATGGTTAGAAAGGCTGGTAGAACCTAGCACCAAAAGACGGTTTAAAAATGCCTCTCAAGCCTTAGCAGCTTTGACTAGGACGACAACTTCCAGGGATGTAGTTATCTCTCAACTTAAACCCATAGGGGCGCTATTTTTTATGGTGCTAGTGGGCAATATGGCTATGCAAGAGGCGCGAGATTTTAGCAATTCTCAATCATCAAAAGTTAATCGCCCATCCGAAAATTTCACAGCTAGTTTTCCCTGGTCACAGGCGGTCAAATTACGCCATAAAGCTCAGAGTTTTTTGGATGTAGAACAATACGATAAAGCCTTATCTGCCTATAATATGGCTTTGGATATTAACCCGAATTATCTGCAAGCCCTAGAGGGTCGCTGTTCAGCATTATATCATTTAGAACAGTATGATCAAGCCCTAAGAAGTTGCGACGCGGCGATCGCGATTAACCCTCAGTCATATCATTCCTGGCATCAACGAGGCAACATTTTAAATCAATTAGGGCGATATCGGGAAGCCTTAGAATCTTATAACAAGTCTATTGCGATTCATCCCAATTATGTCCATAGTTGGAATGGTCGCTGCTGGTCTTTGAATAACTTACACCAGTTTCAGGATGCTTTAAAATCCTGCGATCGCGCTATAGAAATTGATGGTAATTCCGAGTGGGTATGGAATAATCGAGGTTATGCTTTAGAGAGATTATCACTCCACCAGGAAGCGCTACAATCCTACAGTCGCGCCCTCAGTATTAACCCTAAGAATACCATGATCGCCCGCAATTATCAACGGGCTACCGAGAGATTACATAAATCGGCTATATCTAACTACACACCTACTGACTGGTTTAATCAGGGAGAAATATCGCGAGATAAAGGTGATTATGAACAGGCTTTAAGTGCTTATGATAAAGCAATTGCCGAAAATTCTCACCATTTTGATGCCCACCTTTATCGTTGTCGGGTGTTGCGTATCTTAGACCAAATGCCGGAAGCCCTAATGAGTTGCGATCGCGCTTTAGTAATCAATTCTAACTCCCATTTAGCCTGGGAAAGTCGCGCTTGGGTGTTGCGGGGTTTGGGTCGTTATGCTGATGCTATACAAGCAAGCGATCGCGCTTTAGCAATTAATCCCCGCGCCTATTGGTCTTGGATAGAAAAAAGTGTAGCCTGGCGGAATTTAGGGGAATATCAACAAGCATTAGAGGCGGCGGAAAAGGCGATCGCCATTAACCCCAATCAACTAAATGGCTGGTTAGATACGGGGATAGCTTTAAATCATTTAGGCCGTTATGAACAGGCATTAATAGCCCTAAATAAAGCCCTAAATGCTGACCCCAAAGACCGGGAAGTGTGGCATCAAAGGGGATTAGCTTTAGAGGGTTTAAACCGTTCCGAAGAAGCTCGTGATGCCTATAATCAAGCCTTAATCTTGGATTTGAACAGTCAACAGCCAACCGAAAACGGAGCCATCAATTAATAATTTCAATAATCATCAACTCCCAAATGTTCCCAAATTGTCCGTAAATATGAGATAATGTCAAATGGTGGCTTGAGGGATATAGATGGCGAGAATCGCAGTAATTGACTATGATATGGGTAATCTGCACTCGGTCTGTAAGGGCTTGGAAAATGCAGGAGGAACCCCAGAAATTACCGATGATCCAAAGGTAATCAATGCGGCTGATGGTGTGCTTTTACCAGGAGTAGGAGCCTTTGACCCGGCGGTGCAACATCTGCGATCGCGTAATCTCATCGAACCCATTAAACAGGTAATTGCTGACGGTGTGCCATTTTTGGGGATTTGTTTAGGGTTGCAAATTTTGTTCGAGTCCGGGGAAGAAGGGGAAGAAGCAGGGTTAGGGATTTTTCCGGGTAAAGTGCGACGGTTTAAATCAGAACCCGGACTGACTATTCCTCACATGGGTTGGAATCAACTAACATTTACTCAACCATCAGTCAGTCTTTGGGATAATTTGGGAGATAATCCCTGGGTGTATTTTGTGCATTCTTATTATGTCGATCCGGCTGATTCGACGATTACCGCCGCCACTATCACCCACGGAAGCCAAACCGTGACTGCTGCGATCGCTTACCAAAATGTGATGGCGGTACAATTCCACCCCGAAAAATCCTCACTCGCCGGACTGCAATTATTATCTAATTTTGTGCAGTTGGTGAACTCTTCTCAAAAGGTAATTACTTAGATGGGATAGTGTTCACAAATGGCCTTGAGAATTTATGGTAATCGCCAACTAAAAACCCTCCCCGGACAAAATACCCGACCTACTCCCTCACGGGTCAGGGAAGCCGTGTTTAATATTTGGCAGGACATTACTGGATGTCGTTGGCTGGATCTTTGTGCTGGTAGTGGGTCAATGGGGGCAGAGGCTCTATGTCGTGGGGCGGCGATCGCAGTGGCGATCGAACAGTCCGGGCCAGCTTGTCAAATTATTAAGCAAAATTGGCAGCAAGTAGCTACACCAGAACAACAGTTTCGCGTCCTACGGGGAGATGTGGTTAAACGGCTAAAATCCTTAGCCGCCGAGGAGTTCGATCGCATTTATTTTGACCCACCATATACAGCCAATTTATATGAACCTGTCCTAGAAGCGATCGCCAAATATTCCCTACTCGCCGCCGGGGGAGAGTTAATTGCTGAACATGACCCAAAACGAGAAATGGTAGAGGTTTCCGGTTTAGCGATCGTCCGCCAAAAAGTCTATGGAGGATGTGCGATCGCCTTTTATCAATCCCTTAATTCCCCTGTTCCTTAATGATAGCTTTAGCCCTATCCCATAAGACATCTAATTGAGCTAGGGTGTAGTCTGCTAAAGGGCGATCGCAAGCAGCCTCTACCATAGAAAATCGGCGAATAAACCTATGATTAGTCTCCCGTAGCGCTTCATGAGGGTCGATATCATACCAGCGGGCTAAATTGACCAACACAAATAAAATATCTCCTAATTCCGCTTGTTGTTGTGCTTTATCTTCGTAGCGTAAGGCTTCTTCAAATTCCGCCACTTCCTCATGAAACTTATCCCAAACCCCATCAACATTATCCCACTCAAAGCCAACAGCAGCAGTTTTTTTAGATAATTTCATAGCTGCTATCAGAGGCGGAAGTTGTCGGGAATAACGGTTTAATTTAGCACTTAAAGACTGGGAATCTTGATGATTTGCCGCTTCTTTATCCTTAATAGCTTCCCAGTTTTCGTGTACTTCCTCGACACTATCAACCTTCACATCGGCGAAAACGTGGGGATGTCTGCGGATGAGTTTTTCCGTAATACCAGCCGCCACATCAGCCAGGGAAAATTGCTGAGATTCGCTGGCAATTTGAGCTTGTAGAACTACTTGCAACAATAAATCTCCTAATTCATCAGCGATCGCTTTTGGGTCTCCCGTAGCAATGGCATCGACTACCTCATAGGCTTCTTCGAGAATATAAGGGGTTAAACTTTGGGGCGTTTGAGCCAAATCCCAAGGACACCCACCATCAGGCGATCGTAATTTAGCCACCACATCAATTAGTTCTTGTAAGGCATTTAGCGTGTCGTTTTCGGGTTGATTATGACTAGAATCAGACATATTGATTTAGGGTTGATTGTACGAATTTGATTAACCGATAAAATCCTACCGTATAGCATCGCTCCTAACAGTTAGGATATATACTATCGTTTGCGGGAGTTCCCCACAGTCGAGGAATTTCTAGAACGACGACTGCTTTTTTTTGGGGAAGTTGACGAGGATTTTGGGGAAGTTGACGAGGAATTGGAGCGAGACCGCCGGGAGGTGGTATTTTTCGGTTTTTTGACTAGGACTGATGGTGGTATCAGTCCATATACCCCTTGGCTTTGCAGGCGTTTATAAATAGATGATCCCCAATCAGATAGATAGTGGCTCATAGCACCGAGTTCTAAACCGCAGAAGATAGCGATCCATTCCAGAGAGTGGTTTACCAGAAATTGCCATAGTTCCCCTGCTAAACTTGATATCGTCCACTCTACCGAAAACAGAAACTCGATCGCCATAGTCGTAATCACACCAAAACCGCCTAGCCAGGTGAACAAGTACAGAACCCGTAAGGCAGTGCCAATAAAAGGCCCGTGGGACAGAAACGAGCGATGGTGCAAACTCTTTTGATAGGGAACCCATAGCCAACGGAACCACCCCCAACGTTGAAACTGTCGCGAGTTTAGATCTAAATCTGGCCCAAACATCAGGCCACTAAATAGAAAACTGGCAGATACTAGGAGGGTTAGATGGCTGCTGCGAGTTTGTCCAAAGGTCAAACCCGCCACCAGTGGCAAGCTCCAGAGTGTTATGCGATCGTGGGTTTTGCCAGAAGGCATAGCACAAAAATTTTTTTCAAAAATAGCTTCCCTATTTTAGCGATTGCTGCTACAATAGAAAACATCGAATGCAAAAGGGCGATTAGCTCAGTGGTAGAGCGCCTGCCTTACAAGCAGGATGTCACTGGTTCAAGTCCAGTATCGCCCATTTTCGGGAAATCCTTATCCTAGCAGCGATAACCGGGATTCACTTAACCCGATAGTCGCACCTAATTACTCAGATATTACTCACAATCTAGTCCTAGCACAGGAAAATAATTCTGTCAATAGGATGATTACTCAGTCAACAAGCACAACTTAATCAATCTGTCAAATACCCATATCACTCCCTAAACCCGACGCTGATAGGGTAGTTCCCTTGTGATACCTGTCAATGGCAAGCCTATCGGTTCGTTCGTCACCATTGACTGCTATCACGTCGGTCACTTCCCTTTGAGTGCTTTTCCCGGTTATGGGGGGAGGGTATGTTTCAAAGCCAACACGATAGCCGTAGGTGGGGGGGGAACCCGCTAGGGAATCAACGTACAAAGATATCAGACCGCCTTTCAGTATCAGATTATGAAAGTATGGTGGCGATCGCCTATCCGGTTATCTATGGGTCTGATTCATAATCTCCGGTGAGGGGAAACTATGGGCTATCATCTGGCTGATATTAAAAGTGCGATCGCCAAATCTAAACTATCATCTACCGGAACCAACCCGATACCCCTCAACAACTTTTCAACTGGAGGCAATTACCGGGGGTAGTGCCTAATATTAATGATAGAGGTGTAAAAACCGACTCGGGTTCAATTTCCATGCCTACCTGCCCAACTTGTACATCTACCCAATTGTTAGACTAAATGGATTAGGCTCAATATCATTTTGAACCGCTTGCTCCGAACCCATACGCATCGATGACTTTGGCTCCGTCAGTATTGCTGACGTCGTCGGTATCGGAACCACAGTAGCACAAACAAGATTAGATGTTAATGGAAATATAAGAGGGCATAGAATTAATTTCAGTAATTTACCGACAAGCCCTACAGGTTTAAGGGTTGGTGATTTATGGTGCGATACAGCTAACGATCATGTAATCAAACAGATTAGATAATGCCTAACAACTATGATATATCTGAGACTCATTGGTTTTGAGTTTATCACCAATATTTCATCAAAGAGGATGATTCAAAACATGGTAGTCAGAAATTTCCAGATATATCAGGTAGCCAATTTGTGAGGATATTATTTGAGGCGGACCAAATTCCTGTTGATTGGAAAATCGCGGGATGGTTAAAATTTTACGCATACAATGATGTCCAACAGAATATGATGGTTAAACGATATATTATTTGGCTTAATCAATATCAAATCATTGCCGAGCCGCCATATAGCAATTTTGACGCAGTATTTGACCCCTTAGAGAGGATTAAGTGGTTTACCATTTATTTTTGGAGATTAATACAATTAATCTAATTATAATAGAGGTTATATTATTGATAATTATTATTGTTTATTTGGTAATTTCTTCATTTATAGGCAATAAAATAATGGAGTCTAAGCTAGATTAAAAAAATAAAAATTTCGACATATTATTTGAGTTTTTGAAATATTCGTTAGATAGTATAATCTGCCCAAAAATATATGACCATGATACGCGTTTACCACCTAACTAAATCAACAGAGATGATATTGACGATGATGGATGGTTGGCGTAAACCCTAACAGCCTAACAGCTAACTCAATAACTTAATGACCCCCTATGGTTTCTGACTGTAGGGGGTGTCTATGTATTTTGGGCTAACAGTCTAACTGCAACAGTCTAATTAAATGTCAATTTTTTCATTAGCTTAAATGCTAACAGTCTAACTGCAACAGTCTAATTACGGGTTTATATGAATGCTCACCCTATCATGTCCAGATATTACCCATAACGGATATTACCCCTAACCGATCGCTTTACCTACAACCTACGACTAAGATTTTTGGGTAAGGCGATTATGTTGGTAGTGACTGTTGGACGTGATGATTACCATCAAAGATTGGAGACTTGCTGAGAATTATGTGGGTATCGATTCCCATCCCGGTAATTGCCTCCAGTTGAAAAGTTGTTTGGGGGGTATCGGGTTGGTTCCGGTAGATGATAGTTCAGGTTTTGCGATCGCACTTTTAGTTTCCCTCACCGGAGATTATCAATTGGACCCATAGATAACCGGATAGGCGATCGTGTTGGCTTTGAATCATACCCTCCCCCCATAACCGGGACAAGCACTCAAAGGGAGTGACCGATGTGATAGCAGTCAATGGTGAGGAACGAACCGATAGACTTGCCATTGACGGGTATCACAAGGGAACTACCCTATCAGCGTCCGGTTATGGGGGTGATCAGCAATTCTCATTTTGGCGAAAACCTGTTCAAGTCCCCAGCATCCCTGTATC
>NZ_JARPLC010000037.1:40449-41272 GCF_032350395.1 Limnospira sp. PMC 289.06 | reverse complement strand
CTAGGTTAGGTGGAGTGCAACCGAACCCAACAAGGCAGGGTGTTGGGTGATGCGATCGCTTTCCAGGTATCCTATAGACTCTTGTAGGTTAGGTGGAGTGCAACCGAACCCAACAAGGCAGGGTGTTGGGTGATGCGATGCTTTACCCAACCTACAGGCTGGCGCAGTTCTACGGGACAGTAACCAAAGAGTTTCCGCCAATCGTACCGATTTGAATGGTGTATCCGGTAGTAAATTCGTTGGCCTGGGCCGTGCCGCGAGCGCTGTCTTCTACGGTGTCGAGAGTGAAGCCCGCCGGGTCGCCCAGACCACTCAGACTGACTGCACCCGCAGTACCGATCGCAAAAGCGGAGTTCTGTAGGCCGTTGGCGTTGCTGCCGTCGTAGTTAAAAGAGTGAGCTGCAGCAAATTCCTTACCCACGGCGGCGGAGACGGCCACACCTGTGACATTACCACCATCAATCGTGAAAGCTGCGCTACCAGCGATCCCACCTTGACTAGCCCGGGCGGTGGTGGAAATTCCCAAGGTGCTCAGGACGACGAGACCGGTAATGGCAGCAAAACGACGAATCATATTTTTTTGTACTCCACAAGAGGTTTTTCGGATCTATCTATTAGACGTTTTTGGGGGGGGGATGTGTGAATTTTTTTTCCCCCCCAGGTAGATGCGATCGCTTTCCAGATATGCTATCGAGGCGATTCAGCCAAGCCCTGGCTCCACAAGAGTTTTTTGGCTTTCACTTATTAGACGTTTTTGGGGGGGGATGTGTGAATTTTTTTTCCCCCCAGGTAAATGCGATCGCTTTCCAGTTTTGTAGGTTGG
>NZ_JARPLC010000037.1:0-40440 GCF_032350395.1 Limnospira sp. PMC 289.06 | reverse complement strand
GAAGTGCAACGGAACCCAACAATGGGTATATGATGGAAGTGAATTTTTTTTCCCCCCAGGTAAATGCGATCGCTTTCCAGTTTTGTAGGTTGGGTGAAGTGCAACGGAACCCAACAATGGGTATATGATGGAAGTGAATTTTTTTTCCCCTTTTTTTTGGGCTTGAGGGGGACGATGGTTTCCGGTTCTAACTGGACCGATCGCCGTTTGCTCCCGCTGCTGCTGTAGTAGTCTACCAGGCGAGCCGCCAAAATCCCCCTGGCTTGGGAAATGCGCTTACGGACGTTGATCGGGGACACGAGAAGTTGCTGGGCGATTTCTAGGTAAGACTGCTGTTCTTTCACATGGAGAATCAAGGTTTCCCGCAACTTCGGCGGTAATTCCTCCATGGCGTGATCGAGAAATTCTTGCATTTCCCAGCCTATACAAATCTGTTCCGGCGTGGGTTCGGGACTTCCCCATTCGGACAAGGAAGCGATCGCATCGACATTCTCAACTTTTAATCGTTGGCGATGTCGCTGTCTGAGGATATCTGTACAATGATTCCAGGTGACTTTAACTAACCAATGCCTCCAATTCCGAATCGGTCGGGTGCATTTTGTCAGTTTTTCTTGGGCTTTCAACAAGGCTTCACTGAGGGCATCTTCGGCTTCAATGGGGTTCCCCATTTGTCTCAGACAACAACGCCAGAGATAGTCTTGATGCTCTAGCCATTGTTGCCAAAACTCTACAGGTAGTTGAGCGCTACTATGATTTTGTCTATTCATTTTCTGATGGTTGATGATGTTTGTTTCCAAAGAAATAAATCCATATCAACACCCTGGTATGGCAATCCTCAATAAATCCATAAATCAGCCATAAGCGCTTTCAGTGCATTGCATCTCCCCATAACGGAGATGGCGGATCAACAGTTGATAAATCATTGAAGATACCTCTATATTTGTCTGTCCACCAAAATCCGCACCCTTTTGTATCAATTTTTCCCATAGAAAACCCCCCCCACATCCGCAAAATATTACCTACTTTGCGATGGGGTTGATCACCATAATTCTTGGGAAAAATATAAATATTAGAGCATATATATTGAACTGGTGGGGGTGATAATTTCACCCTGATGGTTCTGGCTCTGAAACTATCATAACCGACTTTCCTGGAAATTTATATCCGATTTGTGCAACTTTTTTAAATTACTACCCAAAATTTCACCCAAATACCCCAGGACAGAATTTACTCCGTAAAAATACGGAAGTCCCTGGCCAAATGGTGGCCAGCCTTGGGGAGCGATTTTTGGGCTAAAGAAACCCGGTTTGGGCGATCGCTTAGGACGCAACGGTGGCGGCAATTGCTAAATTAGAGGTAGCGAGTTAGGAAAATCTCAGGAGGTTATGGTTATGAGTCGGTTATTAGGGCAAGTGTGACGGGAAATTGAGCAACTGAACCCAGGGGAACAATTGCAGGTGATTAGCCATGCAACGAAGCTGGTAAAACGCGAGACTGTGACTCACAAAAAGCCTCAGCGACAGTGGCTAGATATTGCTGGAAATGCTCCTTATCCAATGCTGGGAGAAAATGCTCAGGAGTGGGTGACGCGCACTAGGGGCGAATCACAACAACATCGCGATCGCTTGGAGACTTTAGCTAACTAGATAAAAAACGGGGTTTCTCAGGGATAGGAGAGTTTATGAATATTAAATTAGTGGAATCTTTAGCCCTAGTGGTTCAATCGCTTTCCCCAGAAGAGCGATCGCTTTTAGCGGAGAAGCTGAAAGCACACCAGGAGGAAACCTCAGCGGCGGGGAAAGATCGTCCTTTTTATGAAACCGCCACTCCAGAAGAAAGGGCGAAAGCGTTTCGGGAATGGGCAGCAAGTCACCCGCGCAACCAGCCCTCTTTATCCGATGAAGCGATTAGCCGAGAAAGCATTTATGGAGAAAGGGGTTAATGTCATTTTTGATTGATACTAATATTCTGTTGCGGAGTGCAGACGCTAACCATTCCATGCACGCCGATGCAGTAACAGCGACAAATATTCTGCTTGCACAAGGGGGAGATGTTTGTATCATTCCCCAAAATTTAATCGAGTTTTGGAATGTTTACACCCGCCCTGTAGATAAGAATGGTTTAGGACATACCCCAAGGGAAGCGGCTGCTGAAGTCAATCGATTAAAAGGGCTTTTTTTGCTATTACCGGATAGGTTAGCCATTTATTCGGAGTGGGAAAGGTTGGTGCTGACTTATGGGGTGAGGGGAGTTAATGTCCATGATGCGCGGTTGGTGGCAGCAATGCTGGTACATGGATTGACTCATATTCTGACTTTTAATATCAGGGATTTTGCCCGCTATGGGGAAGTGACGGCAATGCATCCGATGGATGTGCGATCGTAAATTTTGGGCAGCAAAAGAAAGGGGGTTTGGGCGATCGCTTTGGTCTCTTACAGCCTGTTCAGAAATCATCTGATCACCTCTCAAAGTCCCTCTCCCTCTCTGGGATCCAGATTTAGGGTGAGGGCAATGTATTAAGCGACTGGTGAACAAGCTGTACCTAAGATTGAGATACGAAACGGGGTTTCTCAGAGTTGATTAACTTTTTCTCCACCGGACGATCGCCCGATTTGATTCACCAATCCACAGGACGAGGGAGGTTCCGCCTATAATCCATAACCAGTCTGTCAGACACAGGGGAACAGTTCGGAAAATGCTGCCGCCAAATTGAACAATCAGAATTTGTCCGATGAAAATTACCCCGGCGATCGCCAAAAAACTAGGATTTTGCCAGAGTTGGGATAAGACGGAATCCTTGGAACCGAAGCATTTGGCATTAAATAAATTCCAGAATTGCAGCATCACAAAACTGGTGAAAAATAGTGACAGTTCATAGGCTGTTACCTGATCATCAGATTGGATATACAGTAGAAACCCGACCAGAATAACTAAAAAAGCTGCCCCGACAGTGAAAATTGAGGATGACATGGCTTTGGAGATAATAAAGTCTTGGGGGTTTCTCGGTGGTACTTCCATTACCCTTTCTGTGGGGGGTTCTGTGGCTAAGGCGAGGGCGGCGAAGGTATCCATAATCAGATTAACCCACAAAAGCTGAATTACGGTAAAGGGTAGGTTAATGCCGATAAAAGGTCCTAACAAGGCAATAATGCAGGCGACGACATTAATTGTGAGTTGAAACAAGATGAATTTCTGGATGTTTTGATAGAGCGATCGCCCCCATAAAACTGCCTGTTTGACACTGCGAAAAGAGTCATCTAACAGGATAATATCGCTGGCTTCTTTGGCGACAAAAGTGCCGCTACCCATGGCTAAACCCACTTGGGCTTGATTCAGAGCCGCCGCATCATTGGTTCCGTCTCCGGTAACGGCTACTACCTCCCCTTGAGCCTGTAATAGCTGGACGATGCGCTGTTTATCTTGAGGACGAGCGCGACCTATTACCCGCACTTTTTTCAGGGTTTTACTGGCGAGTTCATCATCCATGTCTCTGAGTTGGCTTCCGGTAATATAAGCCTCGCTGGTGTCGTTTTCATCGATAATCCCAATTTGACTACCAATTTGGGCGGCGGTTAGCAGACTATCCCCGGTAATCATTTTAATATCAATTCCGGCTTGGCGACATTGGCGGACGGCTTCGGGAACTTCTGGACGTACCGGATCGGCGATCGCCACGAATCCTAACCATACCACATCTTGGCGATCTTCTACATTCAAATCATCCCCTTCGAGTTGGGGTTGAGGGATATAAGCAAATCCCAAGGTTCGCATTCCCCCCGCATCACAGTTTTTTAACTCCTGAGAAATCAATCTTCTGGTTTCTTTGGTGAGGGAAATTACCCCATTTTCTGACAAATACGAATAGCAATGACCTAGGACAATATCGGGGGCTCCTTTAATGTGCATGATCTCCTGGTTATCGATAGGGGATCTTCCTAGGGTCGCCATATATTTGCGATCGGGGGTAAAAGCTAGTTGTTGTTTAATCTCAAACCTATTGCGTTCGGAGAGATAATCAATCTGATTTTGTTCTAACCATAACAACAGCGCCGCCTCCGTGGGATTCCCGATCGCCTTAGATTTTTGGTTCTCATGTTGTTCTAAGTTCGCGGTACTGTTGGCGGCTATGGCTTCGGTTAATAAATCACTGGGAATATTGTTGCTGAAACTGGGAAAATTTATCTCTTGTACCTGCATTTTATTCATGGTTAAAGTTCCGGTTTTATCAGAACAAATAACCGTAGCCGCCCCAATGGTTTCGCAGGCGTGCATCCTTCGCACCAGGTTATTTTGTTTGGTCATTTTCCTCATGCTATAGGCGAGGCTGAGGGTGACACTTAGCGCCAGACCTTCGGGGACAGCGACGACAATCACCGCCACCGCAATCATAAAGTAGGTGACAAACTCAGTGGCGGCTGATGCGGGAATCCAATCACTAAGATTTCGGGGAATAAAATTGCCTCCATAACCGATCGCAATTCCCACTCCAAAAATTAACAAACCTATTAAACTTGATTTCACCCAGCCTATGGCGTGATCATCTTCTAACCATTCTGGCACGGTCGCCTGAGAACCTGAGATTTCTAAGCCATCATAAACAATGGGTAACCATACCCTAACTAGGATAATGATTAAACTGCTAACAGCTAGGGCGACTATATACCACTGTCCTAGGCTCAGGTTAAGGTTTCCGGTGACGATACCCCGCACTACTAAGGCTATATCAATTAAAACGGCAATGGCTAACCCTAGGACTCCAATTAAGCGACTGAGGCGATCTAATTGCTGTTTTAGGGGGGTGTCTATATTGGTGATTTCGCACACTAATTTCGCGGTTTGACCGATTTCTGTGCGATCGCCAACAGCGGTTACTTGAAAGGTTCCATGACCGTCTGTAACTACTGTTCCTCGTAATAGGCGATCACGAGGATAGGCGCTATCGGGAAGTTCCGCACTGGCTACTAATTCTGATGATGCTAACTTTTTGACGGCTTCCGATTCTCCGGTTAAGCTGGCTTCATTTACCCGCAGCGAAACCGCTTCAATTAATTGACCATCGGCGGGGATTTCGTCCCCCAATTCGATGATGACCAGATCACCGACTACTATATCTTTTTTGGGAATGGTGGTAAAACTATGATCTCGGATGACTTTGATGGGGACTTCATCATTCATCCGGTTGAGAATATCAAATTCTTGATTGGCTTTATACTCGTTGAGGAAGGCTAGGGTAGTAGCTAAAGCGATCGCCACAATAATACCAATTCCCTCTACATAATTGCCATTAACTATTCCTAAACTAATGGCGATCGCCGCCGCAATAATTAAAATCCGAATCACCGGATCATCAAACTTTCCCAAAAATTGTCGCCAAGCTGGTTCCCTTGGGGGGGGAGTCATGACATTACTACCGTGAGTTTGGCGACTTGTTTCTACCTCTGGGGGAGTTAATCCTTGTAAGTGATGGATGTCTTGGCGGGGGTCATGGGTCATGGTCATCGGCGAGGCTCCTATATTAGCATCTATATTGAGAACAATCAGATTGTGTTATGTTAAAATCACCGTGTTATATTGGCATTAGCCTCGTCAAATATCGGCTTCTGTATTCCGATTTTCACACAGGGAAACTCGGTTAAATTGCGATCGTCTATAAACTTAATCAGCTAAAATACTCAACTGATTACATATATTGACTCAGGCTTAGATTTAACTATAGCACTTTCCCCTGAGATCAGGGAACCATCTCAAGGTTTTTTAGTCGTAACTAGCCTGACCCACGGCGACAAAATCCACTCATTTTAACATAAATTAGTGAGACTTCGCAACTGGTAGCCCCCCATGATTAAATGTTTTAAAAATAGGGCTGATGACTGGCTAAATCTCTCCTGAGCCATTACCCTGGTTAAACACTAGCGGTTAACATAATTAACCGGATATTATCTACCTTGATGTTCTCGGAAGTATGACCTCAATTGACCCTGACCCGCCGCCTAAAAATCTGAATAATGAGTTGGCGAAAGAACGCAACCGCGCCGCTTCTGAAAGGACTTTAATGGCGTGGATTCGTACCTGTTTATCACTGATAGGCTTTGGCTTTGGTATTGACCAAATTGTGACGGTTATCTACGAAGAAACAGGGGATGCTTACCTTAATCCTCTGCGTCTCTCTCGCTTCCTTGGACTCTCATTTATTGCCTTGGGAACTTTAGCACTAATTACAGCTTCTATTGACCACCGCCAAGAACTTAAACGCATCTGTAGAGATGACTATTTATACACTCCTAGAATATCTCAAGCCCTGGCTGTGGCTGTGATTCTGGCGATTTTAGGGGTGGTGGCATTCTTGGGAATTATGCTGAGTTCGTAACCACAATAAACCCATAATTTGAGCAGATATGACCCTGGGTTCAATGATTGATATTGATGACAGAAAACCCTGGGCATTTGTAGTTAATTGGTTAACCACAATACTACAAATGCACCCAGATTGAAGATGTGTGAAACTTTAGGCTAGGCTGTAAAGTAAATTCGGCACAATTTGAGCCACAAACTGAAGCAGGAAAATGGCAATGATGGGGGAAAAGTCAATGCCACCCAAGGGGGGAATAAAGGAACGGAAAAGATTAAGATAAGGGTCAGTTAGTTGGGTAATAATGGATAAAGGACCATCGTATAAATTCACATTGGGGAACCAACTAAGCAGGATTCTAATAAAAATTAGAACCATGTAAATGTTCAGGAATTGTGCAACTGTATTGGCAAGTAGAAATAATGGTGAACTCATGCGATATCTCCGAATAACTGGGAAATGGCTTATGGTGTGACCTCAAGGGTCTGGGAATAGTCAACTAGCTAAAATCTGGGCTGGTTCGACCGTCTCCCTGAGTGATTAGTATGATTGACTTTTAACTGGGGTTTATGAAAATGTAAACTGTAGCAGCTAATTATATCATACTTTGGGCGGTAGTTGATGCTAGATATCTTCGGCTGATGGTGATTCGTGAACCTCAGCAGAGATAGTCCCATTAACTCCCCCAAGTTGATGGCGTACATCATCGATCGCCTGATTGAGTTGAGAAATTTTGTCTTCTAAGTTCAAACGGGCTGTTTCCACATTTTCGGGGGTCAAGCGATCGCCTTTATTGCGGTTGCGCTTATTGTCTCCTAGGGAATTAGCGCTGTCGGAGTTATCCCCAGATAGTCGTGAGGAGAGGACAACCCCCAATACACCACCAACGAGACCTCCTAAAGCAGCCCCTAATACCAGTCCGCTGGTAAAGCCTTCTCGATTAGCCATAGTTTTAGATTCACCTCATCATCAAAAATTTAAGTTCCAAAAGTGCGATCGCCCGCATCTCCCAATCCAGGAACAATAAAACCTCGTTCATCGAGACCTTGATCAATAATAGCCGTATAAACTTGCAGGCTAGGATATTCTTGGCTAAGGGACTGCAAGGCTTGGGGAGCTGCTACCACCGAGATAATTCGCATCAACCCCGGATCAATGCCCCGCTTGGTCAGTTCAGCCATAGTCGCCATAATCGTTCCCCCCGTAGCCAACATCGGTTCGCTAACGATTAACCGGGTTTGAGGGTCAAAACCATCAGGAAGTTTATTGAGATAGCAACTCACTTGTAGGGTTTCCTCGTCGCGGACCATTCCCAGGTGATACACCGACGTTAACGGCACGACGCTTTGGATACCTTCCATCAGAGCTAATCCCGCCCGCAGAATGGGTATAACCACCATAGGCGCTTCTGGGTTGATATAGGTAGCTGGACATTCACAGAGGGGAGTTTGTACCGTAGCTTCCACGGTGGTGAACCAATCGCGAGTCGCTTCGTAGGTTAGCCACCGTCCCAGTTCCGTCATGGCGCTGCGGAATAGGGCGGGCGGAGTTGAGACATCACGGGCGATCGCCAACCAATGCTTAATTAGGGGGTGGGGAGGGACGTAAACGCGCAGTTGCAGAGTCATTAGCGGGATAGTTAACCAAATTCGGCTTTTCCTTTCCATCATACTCCCCCGCCTACCCAGTCAGACTACCCCCGCATAGTTTTAAGAAATGTTACAAACTTATTGACAATTATTTTTAACAAGGTTAAAGTAGATTCTCAGTGTTCTCCTCTCAAATCAAAGGATCGGCAGACGGGGGCGGTTGATAAAAAAACCGTTCCCGCATTTCTTGTTAAAATGGCTGGGGCAGGGCTGATCTCATCATTGTGATCACAGAACTGTCGCTTGTGAACGTTATACAAGTATGGTGAAGCGTTACACTGTAGAGTCAGGAAATTCTGGAAGAGAGTTGATCCGATGCCTGTTATTACCCACCAGTCCTTTGCTGATGAACCCCTACCGACTCAAGACTTTGATGTAATTGTCATCGGTTCCGGTATTGGAGGCTTAGTCACAGCCACTCAACTGGCAGCCAAAGGCGCGAATGTACTTGTCCTAGAAAGTTACATCATCCCCGGTGGTAGTTCTGGTTACTTTGAGCGAGAGGGATATCGATTTGATGTCGGAGCATCAATGATTTTTGGATTTGGTGACCAAGGCACAACTAACCTGCTCACCCGCGCCCTAGAAGCTGTTAACGTCAAATTAGAAACTATCCCCGACCCAGTTCAAATTAACTACCACCTACCTGGGGAACTCCAAGTTAGAGTTCACCGAGATTATGAGAAATTTTTGCAAGAACTAGGGGAAAAGTTCCCCGATGAACGAGAAGGAATTCGTAAGTTTTATGACGAATGTTGGCAGGTCTTTAACTGCTTGAACGCCATGGAACTCCTTTCCCTGGAGGAACCCCGTTATCTGATGCGGGTTTTCTTCCAGAACCCAGGCGCTTGTCTGGGACTGGTTCAATACCTACCCAAAAATGTGGGCGAAGTCGCCAAACGACACATCAGCAACCCGGAATTACTCAAATTTATTGATATTGAGTGTTACTGCTGGTCTGTGGTTCCCGCTGACTTGACTCCCATGATTAACGCTGGGATGGTGTTTTCTGACCGCCACTACGGTGGGATAAACTACCCCAAGGGGGGAGTAGGTCAAATCGCCGAAAAACTGGCTGAAGGCTTACAGAAAGCCGGAGGAACCATTCAATACAAAGCCAGGGCTAAACAGATTTTAATAGAAAATGGGCAAGCTGTGGGGGTTGAACTCACTAACGGTAGGGTTTACCGCGCTCGGCGCATTGTTTCTAATGCTACCCGCTGGGATACCTTTGGTAAACTAATCCCTGAAAAAATGATGCCATCTTCTGAGAAAAAATGGCGCAAACGCTATCAGAAATCGCCCAGTTTTCTGAGCTTACATTTAGGGGTAGAAGCCTCCGTTTTAACACCAGAAACAGATTGTCACCACATCATAGTTGAAGATTGGCAAAAAATGGAGGAGCCAGAGGGGACAATTTTTGTCTCTATTCCTACCCTCCTTGACCCGGATTTAGCCCCGCCCGGCTATCATATCATCCATGCTTTTACCCCTAGTTGGATTGATAATTGGGAAGATTTACCACCGACAGAATATGAACAAAAAAAAGAGGAGGCAGCCTGGGGAATTGTAGACCGTCTGGAGAAGATTTTTCCCGGTTTAGATGCGGGTTTGGATTATATGGAAGTGGGAACAGCGCGATCGCACCGTCGCTTTCTTAACCGGGATGACGGAACCTATGGCCCTATTCCTAGCCGCCAACTGCGGGGACTCCTAGGAATGCCTTTTAATCGCACCGCTATTCCCGGTCTGTATTGCGTTGGAGATAGCACCTTTCCTGGTCAAGGATTAAATGCTGTCGCCTTTTCTGGGTTCGCCTGTGCCCACCGCATTGCCGTAGATTTAAAGTTAGGCTAACACCCCAATTTAATTCGATAATTTAGTGGGAGGAAATCGCTCCCCTCCCCTATTTTTATCTGCTCATCTTAACTAAAAATTATAAATTTATGCAAGTCTGTATTGTCACAGGTGGCAACTCCGGTGTCGGGTTAATGACATCGGTGGGTTTAGCTAAATTAGGCTATCATGTCTTTATTGCTTGTCGTTCCCACACCAAAGCTAGAAAAGCTATTGCTTATATCTCTAAAAAAACTGGCAACCCTAACATCGAATATTTGCCCTTAAATCTGGCTTCCCTGGAGTCTGTTCGTCAATGCGTTGAACTGTTTTTAGCCAAAAACTTACCCCTAAATATTTTAATCAATAACGCCGGAATATTCAGCGATCGCGGTGTCACCCCAGAAGGATTTGAGGTGATTTGGGGTACTAACTATTTGGGGCATTTTTTGCTGACTTATTTACTCTGGGAGAAATTACAAACATCTGCCCCTAGTCGAGTGGTTATGGTGTCTTCAGACCTCGCCTTAAAACCCACGACAATTAAATGGGATTTATTTGTGAAATCTACCCCCTTCAACTTTATCGAACTATATAATCAATCTAAACTCTGTTTATTACTGTTAACCCGACAACTTTCTCAACAATCAAGCCATGTCACTGTTAACGCGGTGCATCCCGGTTTTGTCCAATCTAATATTACCATCGGTCATCGTTTGAGTAAGTTTTTGGGTATCGGAATTAGCCCCCAAAAAGGCTGTTATAGTAGCTTATTCTGTGCTACTTTTCCCGAATGTGAATTAATCACTGGTAAGTTTTTTGACCCCAAAGGCAAGGAAATTCCTTTGCCTCCCTTAGCTTTAAATAATCAGTTATGTCAACAATTGTGGGAACAAAGTTTAGATTGGACTGGTGGCAATAAACCTGTGGGAACCCAGACCATTAATTATGATGGTAGTGATGAAGTTTGGGGGCCCTATAGCTTAAAATTAACCCCGGAAGAAATCGCTACAATTCGCCAACATATTTTTAAGGAAGTCTTACCTAAGCCACCGATTAAAGTTTTATTGGTTTCGGCATTAACTGCGTTATTAAAACTACAATTTGGCTCGATTATGTTGTTGTTCGTGCAATGTTATAAGCGACAGTTTTACATGGAAAGACATTTAGATTCGCCTGAATTATTAAAGTTGTGTAAGGACGAGAACTTATTGGCGATTCTCAGAAAACATCTGGGGGATAATTTGCGCCTATGGCGTTCGGAATTATGGGTTAATTATCCCTCCCGTCAATTAATCCCATTTTGGCATCGAGATATTTACCCTAAATTATTGGCTGGGGAAGGCAAAACTATTAATATCTATATTGCTTTAACTGAAGTTACTGACAGGAATGGCTTTGAATATATCCCCAAAACTGAAGCGGAAAATTGTCCCAAGCAAATTACGGACCCTTTCAGTGGTAATCATTTCTACAAGGTTCCTAATTCTGTGAAAAACCAAGTTATCCCGGTGGTTTTGAAGGCGGGGGAATTTGTTTTATTTACTGACCAAGTTATCCATCGTTCGGTTTACAATAGCAGTGGGAAGGTGCGTCTGTCTTTGACTTTAAGAGTGGCTCAAGATACGGTCAAAATTTTGCCGGGATATAGCCCGATTTATCATCAGCCACTATCTTTATCTAATTAATTAAGGCTATCTGATTCTATTTGATGTTGGGCGGGTCTTACAAACTAGAGGTTTCGGTTAGAATATGCTACAATTATTTGATGGGTTAATTATGGGTTGAGGAGACAAAATGAAAATTACTATTGTAGCGATGGAAATTCCCTATCCTCCTATTCATGGCGGCCGAGTTGATGTCTGGCGACGGCTGAAAATGTTGGCGGAATTGGGAACGGAAATACAGTTAATCTGTTGGTCTGGTACGCCTGTAGATGGCGATAGCTTGCAGGTTATTAATCAATATGTGAAAGACTTTCATCTGATTATTTATGAGCGTGGTATGGGTTCTTATCTCCGGCGGGCGATCGCTTTATTATCATACCCTTTAGAAGTGACATCGAGAATCGTTAGAGGTGAGAAATGGAAGCAGATTTTGGCATCTGTTGGGTCTTTTCAGCCTGATGTGATTCTCTGCGATCAGATTCACAGTGGTTGGGTGGCATCTAAATTGAGTGACTCTCTGGATATTCCCATGATTGTGCGATCGCATGATATTGAACATTTACATTATCGCTATTATTTTCAATGTGCAAAAGGCACTAAAAAACTGGTGAGATTATTATCTATTAATCACTTAGAAAAATTCGAGAAATCATTACTAAAAAAAAGTTTGGCATTTTATGATATTTCCCGAGATGATTTACAATTTTGGCAACAACAAGGATTTGATAATGGCTACTTTTTGCCTCCCTTAATCGAATTTAGTGACTACCATAATCAAGAGGATAACTTAACTGATTCTGAGTCAGAAAAACCTGCCTATGATGTGGTGTTTCTGGGGAATTTGAACTCGGAAAATAATGTGGCGGGTGTGACTTGGTTTGTGGAGGAAGTCTGGCCAATGTTAAAACAGCGATCGCCTAGTATTAAAGTTCTGATTTCCGGTTCCAACCCCGTGCAAAAAATCAAAGATATTTGTCAAAATAAACCCGGATTAGAATTAATAATTAACCCGCCATCTGCTGCCAAAATTTACCGTTCTGGTCGAGTATTAATCGACCCTGTAGCTACTGGAAGTGGTGTTAGTATCAAATCTATTGATATGTTGGCGATCGGTAAACCCATTGTTTCTCGACCCAAAGGATTGTCAGGTTTACCAGAAGCAGCGAAACCATATTTCCGGGTAGCATCTGATGCGTCATCATACACTAATGAAATTCTAAATTTTCTGGCTGAACAGCAACCCAACATCCCAGATCGCCTTTTACTAGAGTCAATGTTTGGATCTCCCGTCATTGAGAATTTCCTCTCTCAAATTGACTCTCTGCTTACCTCCAATCAAACCCCCAAATAGTAACCCATTGAAACTTGACCATTAAAAAAGACCCACAATCATTAATGTTGATCGTATTGATTAATCGTTCTCAATAAGACCATCTCCATCTGATCAATCATAACTTTAGGGCTAAAATTATCCAGTACATGATCACGACAACGCCGGCCCAGTTCCGGGTCATCATCTCGCCAATTAGTAACCTGGTTAAGAACTTCTGCTAATTGTTCAGGAGAACCAGGTTCAACCAAATAACGGGTTAATTCACCTGTCATCATTTCAGGTATTCCCCCGACTCTACTACCGACCACAGGCGTACCAGTTGATAAAGATTCTAAAACCACCCTCGGACAAGGATCAGGCCAAATACTAGGAACAATGGTAACATCACTAACCCGATAAAGATCCGGTGTATTGGGAACATGACCTATAAACTGGACTAATTCTTTAATCCCTAGGTCATCCACCATATCTTTTAAAAATTTAAGGTAGTGAATACGCGCTGCTGGTGAATCTTCTGTAGGTTCCAAAATCACATTTCCAGCAATTAATAAACAAATATCTGGTTGGTGATTTGCCAGTAACGCAAAGGCTTTAATTAGGACTTCTATTCCTTTATTAGGGTTGAGTCTCCCCAGAAACGAAAAAACTCGCCTGTTTCCTAAGATATTAAAATCACGACGGAGGGATAATTGCTGATACTCATCAACGGAGTAGGGACTAAATTTTTCCGGGTCAATGCAATTATAAACTATATCAATTTTATTAGCATCAATACCACACAAATTAACCCATGTGTCTTTATTAGCTTGAGAAACCGTCATAAATTGATTCACCCCTGACAACCCAGGTCGCCACTTGAACTTAAATGGAGTTCCGGGTAATTGTAAATAACAGACTAAAGGGACTTTGTGGATATTGGATAAAGCATAGCCCCAAAATATTGACCTAGACTCATTAGAAAAAATAATAGAGTCAGACGTTTTTTTTATAGGGGAAATATCATTAAAAAACTCTACAGCAAATTTGACCATATCGAGGGGATTTTTGCGGTTGGCTTGGTAGCGCTTAACCGGAATTAAATCTTGGCAAAATTTGCCATAGGTTTCTAGGAGGTCTCCTTCTTTGGTGTAAACCAAACTAACCTGATGTCCACAATTAGCAAGACCTTCACAAATGCCTAGTAGATTTAACTCCTGACCGCCAAGGGTTGATGAGGGTTCATTTTCTAAAGCAATTAAGTGCATAGATGATGATTTTAAAGTCATTTTTTGATATACAAAATATGTGGTAGTTAACTAATACAGTTTATTGGAAAAAATTGACTGAATATAAACGATTAATTTACTTTTAGTCTGAGTCACCATTATTTCGCACCAATTAAATATCCCACCAATCAAATAACTCGGGCTTTAGATAATCTAAAGTCTTCTTTAATTTTAATTTGATTAACTTTAGAAAACTTACCAATGGCTTGAGAAATACAACTTGATCTAAATAACTGCTGATCATCCTAGGACTAATATCACTGGGGCTACTCCGTTGCCACCCAAGAGACGGACATACAATTAAAGATACAATTTCAGGATTTTGCTTTCGGAATAGATAATATGCAGTATCAATATAGGCTCCATCCAGGTCATCAAAATTAGGATCTTTTTCAAAAAAACAAGTTTGAGAACGTTTTTTCAACAGTTCTTCTAAAAAGAATATCAAAGGATCATAAGCTGTATGATTAACAGCATAAAAATGTGTACCTAATGTTGGATAATTAGTTTTTTTTAAGTGAGTCCAAGTTGTTGATATCTCGGGGTCGTAAAAATTATAATAGTCTGATAGCTTTAATTTATGATAAGCAAAATATCCTAGAAATAATAGATCCCAATTTACTTGACTAAGTTCATCAAGTAATTGTGTTTGTACAGAACAAAATCTACTAGAAATAGCCAGATCATCTTCCATGACTAATATATTACTGAGTTGGTCTCTTTTGGCAATTTTAATAATCTCTAAATGACTCAGGTAACACCCTAACATACCAATGCTCGAAAAAGCTAATTTTTCCGTGGGTCTGATAGCGGGAAAAATGTTTACTTTTTCAGAATCAAAATTTAAGCCTATACTCTTTATTTCTTTCTCCATTTCACGTCTTCTATCAACCCTCTCAGGTAAGTTAATAACATAAATTTTATCAAAAAAATCTGAGATTTTCATATCAAAAATTACTCCCATGTAAGATTTTACTTTTGAGTAATATAGTACATCATTTTTATATTAATGTCAATCAAGTTTTGATTAATAAAAGTTAACTTAAAGTGTTGAAAAAATTAAGTAGCAAACACTATAAGGATTGCCAGTTTATGGTACTTATAAATATGCACCAGCTTAAATAAGTTAACTAGAATTTTTGAGATTTTGATAATTTAGTCGCCAGATTGCACCCCAGTAGCACAGGAGAATTAAAGAATCTGTAGTTAAGGTCGCCCAAGCTGCACCCCTCCATGAAAAGATGGGGATTAAAAAATAATTTAAACTAATATTAATTAAAGCTGCACTAATTTGAACCAACCCTCGTAACTTTTGATATCCAGATCCGGTAAGGGTATCTGCTGCCACTAATTGCATACCAATAATTAGTGGCATGGGAGCTAACCAGTATAATACTGGCACTGAATCTATATAGCTTTCTCCCAAAATATAAGGTATAAAAGGCGCAAAAAATATACAACCTATAAAAACAAAAATACCATATATAGAGATAAGCGGAATCAAACGTTTGGCAAATTTAAAAGCATTACTAATACCCAAAGCACCTTCTTCAAAAAATTTTGTGTATGTGGAACTAAATACTACT
Organism: Limnospira sp. PMC 289.06; assembly: GCF_032350395.1. Lineage (NCBI taxonomy): Bacteria > Bacillati > Cyanobacteriota > Cyanophyceae > Oscillatoriales > Sirenicapillariaceae > Limnospira > Limnospira sp. PMC 289.06. The sequence continues at coordinate 24,755 of NZ_JARPLC010000037.1, read as the reverse complement.
AAAATTGGTATATAGCCAACTTCTATCAATCTATAAGCAGCAGAATATATACCAGTTATACTTAGAGTTGAAAGACTGCTTAACATGGTTCTATCAATACTGGAATTGATATTGGCAGCTGATCGGTCTAGAGAGAAGTATATACCTTGAAAAATGTTGTGATTGATATGGGATAATTCTAATTCAGGAAAACCCAGAGAAAAACAAACAAAAAAGAATGAAAAAATTGCCGTTATTGTTGTACCAAAAACATATAAAATAGACCAATTGATAGCATTAGGATCATCAAAAAATATAACTAAAGCTATAGCAGATAAGACTTTCACAAAATTATAAAAAATCTGTAATTTAGCCGTGTTTTTATGCTGATTAAGTCCTAAAAAAGCGCCACAACATATATTCCAAATAGACAATCCTAAAATATCAGAAATAAGTATGGATAAAATCAAGACGTTAGGAATAAATTTTGGCAAAATAAATTTGCCTATTAAAAATGATAAACAAATTACAAAAAAACTACAAAAAAAAGTTGTTACAAGAGCATCACCCAAATATTTTTTAAATAAAATTTTATTTCTTGAAACATTTCTAATTAAAATATCTGTACTACCTAATGTTCCAAATGGAACAGCGATCGAGGCTAGTGCTGTTACTCCCATAAACATACCAAAATTTTCAGAACCCAGATGTCTAGCAATCAATATAAAGTATGTAGCTTGCATGAAAATACTGATGACTTTACCCAAAAACATCCATAAAGTATTTCGGACTAATGACTTTTGCGTGATTTTCTTAATTTGTTCTTGCAAATTAGTAAAATATGACATATATTTTTCGTGATTTACGTCTTGAATGGCTACCAAATTTAACTTTAGACTAACTTGATTTTGGTACAGAAACTGCTAATAAATATTCGGTGCTAGAGGAACGTTCAAAGGCTTGATCTAGGGAATAGGTGGGCTGCCAGTTTAGAATCTTTTTAGCCTTTTGATTGCTATATCGCAGTGGTTTAAAACGAGCTTGTAGTTTGGCGGGGACTAAAATACCTGGTAAACGAGCTTTACCCTCAAGAAATACGCGGTTAAATAGCCAAGCCATATTGGCAATTAATCCCATAAAAAACCAGTTTATAAAATATATTTTGGGGACTTTATCCATGGTTTCTATGAGTTTTTGGGCATAGACATTTTGAGCAGGTAAATTATCATCGATAATATTTAAGGTTTGTCCAAAGGCTGCCTCTTTATCGGCGGCGATGACAATGGCTTCGGCACAGTTTTCGACATAGGTTAAAGGCATAATTGCATTACCTCCGATTCTTAACCAGGCACTATCCCCTATTTCGGCACCTAAGCAAGCATTCCAAAGATAATCTCGACCGTAAATCATCCCCGGACGAATAATGGCAACTTGTCCACCATCTCGCTCAAAATCTCGATAAAGTTGTTCTTGAATTAGCTTGGTTTGAGCGTATTCGTCACGATTTAAGGGGTCAGCTTCAATGGGAGAATCTTCGTCTAAAATTTGATGCGATCGCATTTTTACATAATCATAAACTGAAAAGGTACTAATGGCTATGAGCTTAGAAATCCCGGCTTTTTGCATAGCAATTAAGACATTTTCTGTAGATATGACTGTACCAGCAAACTGGGTGTAAAAATCCCCGGACTTGGAGGCGGCTAAATGAATGACAGCATCCACAGATTGCAGACTTTCTACCAAGCCTGATGATTGCCTTAAATCTATGCGGACAATTTCTACATTAGGATGATTAAACCAAGAGAATTTGGTCTCATCAGTTTGGGGACGAAGTACGGCTTTTACTTGGTGTCCCCGTCGCAAGGCTTCCGTGACAATATACTGTCCTAAAAATCCAGATGCGCCAGTGATAAACAATTTCATAGATGATTCTCCTCGGCAATTAATGCGTTAACTAAACGGCTGGTTTTATCCATATCTTCAAAGCTAATTGGTAGCGGCTTATCTTCTTGTAAGGCTTGATAAGTCTGCTCTAATAAACTATGTAAACCTTCATAGGGAGTCTTTTGTAAAAGTTTCCGACGAAAGTTAGTAAAGCTGGCATTCATGAAAGTCCAACCGTTAGCAAACTGATTAGCCAAAGGGGAAAGCTGTTTACCAACGGCACGAGGGACTACACAGCGAATATAGGGTTGAAATAAATCAACTTCTGCATAACCCAAGGAACCGCGAACTGTCACGGAAAAACAATCGGGTTGAGTGTAAGCACTAAACCGTATGCGAGTATGTTGATGACCGGAAAAAATCAGTGCATCTAAATCGTCATACTTAAATAAATTGCCGCCACCATGATTATTCCATCCGGCTTTGACGTAATCAAAAGTTGGTATAAATAATAAGGCAAGATAACACAAGTGGGTAATAAAGTCATGAATTACACCCCCTGGCAGTTTATGGACTGGACTGGGTAGATTTTGGTCTGCGTATCGTCCACCACTGCGGATGTCTAATGCCATGCGGACTTCTACTTCGCCGATTGTTCCTAGGGTTCCATCTTCAACTAGCTTTTGCAATGCTAGAATGGGCTGATTGAAGCGATAATTTTGGTTTTCGATTAAATGGCGATCGCATTTTTTAGCAAAATCCCATAGTTCTTTAAACTCATCATAAGTGGGAGTTATCGGCTTTTCACAAATCACATGAGCCCCAGCACTCAGACAATCCATAGACATTTTTTTATGGATTTGAGGCGGTGTTAAAATATGCACAACATCCGGCTGGGCTTGCTCTAGCATTTGATGATAATCTGTATAAGCAGTTTCAGCACCGAATCTTTTAACCGCATAGTTAGCAGCAGCTTGGGAAATATCACAAACTCCTACTAAATCAGCCCTTTCCGAGGTAGACAAAAAACTGAGATGTTCCTTAGAAATCAACCCGGTACCAATAACGGCTGCTTTTAACTTAGGTTTTTGAGTGTCTGTATCCATTACAATTAATTTAATCCTAGAAAAATAGTTTACTTGATTTCACACTAATTAATGTTTTCCAGTAATTTTTGATAGCGTTTAATCGGAATACCAGCTTTGGCTGAAATCATAACTGTGACATAATCTGGCTCAATTTCAGACAAAAAATCCTTGATTTGTTGTTCTGATAAATTTTCTGTCCCAAAATAGCGTAAGCCGGGGTAGGTTTCATCAATATAATGATTTGCTTCATGGGCTAGAATATAATCACAAAACATTCCATAGAGGATATACTCAGATAAATTCCAAGTATTAGAGATGGTTTCCACCCAATAACGTCCAGACACTTTCTCTAGGTGTTCATATAATTTGAAAATATTATCTCTTTTCCAGGTAATCAAGTCACCAATATAGTTAGGAGCCGGAAAATCCATCATGGGAGTAATCAGTAATTGACTAGCAGTTTTATACCAACTATAATGAGACTCCCAAAGGCGAGGAATTGAGTTAGGCTCTCGATAAAAGCGAATTTTTCCATCCTTAACAAATCGTTCCTGTGGATTTAAAGGACGCACAAAGGCAACATCTGAGTCTACAAACATCAAAACATCTTCAGACACAAATTTAGCCGCTGACAGCTTAATAATTTGCTGAAGCAGCCAGTTACTAATGGGAGGACTTTTGAAGCTAAACCAACCATTTTTGACAAAAGGTATCCTTTTTATCCACCTAGGAATCACTTCTTCAACAACTAGAATTTCTGTGCGATTATTTTGGAGTGATTGAAACATTGATAAATCTTTTCGAGCAACAATAATATAATGCTTTGTTGATGAAGGTATGAATTTATCAACTGTATAACACAAAAATTGGCATCTCTCAAAGTCCGGTGCATAACTCGGTGTAATCAAACAAAAGCTGTATTCTGAGCCAGGAGGTTGAGACGTGATCTTCATAATTTTAATTGAGATTTAAATCAATTCAAGTCAGGGAGTAGTTTTGATGATCTTGATGCATCAAATTGAGGATGAGATGGTTTTGGTTTTTCAATGGGTGCCATAATTGAAATTGATAAAGCTGTATATAATACCCAGAATATACTGTTTTGAGAAATTATACCTCCTTCAGTTGCATTAGTTAATAGTAAATAAGTTAGAAATATTAAGGGCCAAAAGTATTCTATTCCGACACTAAATCGGGCCATAAAAACTGCCCTTAACAAGTTAATTGTAAACCCTAAAAAGTAAGTTATAACACCTAATAAGCCGATGTCTAACCACATATCGAGTATTCCATTATGGGAATAAGGAACCGGCCATCTTGCAGATCTAATAATATAGGCTGATGCACTATCTAATCCCTGCCAAAAAGCGGTATAACCGTATCCCAAATAGGGACGTTTTTCAATCATTTCTCTAGCCCAAACCCACAGTTCAGTACGACCGGTAAGGGTTGGGTCTTTACCAATTAATCCCAGTATTTCATCAATATTTTCAGTATAGATATAAAAAATAGTACCCCCTAAAGTGACAATGGCTAAAAATGAAGGAATCAGTAAAATATAGCGAAATCGCAGCACCCGATAGGCTATGATACTGGTAAATAAAACTGTAAAATTAATCAGGGAACTTGATGATTTTGCCATGACCAATAGCAAACAAGCAATGACGATCGCCCCATGAGCCATCCAGCGTTTTCCTTTCTCAAAAAGACCGGGTGATAAAATTAATACTATACCACCTAATGTCATGCCTCTTCCTAAAAGATTTTTATGGTTATATATGCCTCGCCAAGCCCCATAGTGAACGGCTTGTTCAATGCCATAACGCGGTAATGCGATCGCAAAAACCACACTGAGGACGGCAATAATTCCATAGGAAATAGCCAAAAGTTTCAGTTGTTCTCTGAGGGTATAACGACTACCTAAGTAAATACCAAATAGTGTAGTTCCAATTAAGCCAATACAACTTTTGAGGGTACGAGCCGGAAAATCTGACCAGAAATAGGAGGCGATCGCAATCAAAATCATCACCCAGATAACCGGCCCTCTTTTAGCAGCAATTAAAAACTTTTTCCACCGCAGCAGGAGTAAAGCGACAGAAACTAAATAAGTCAGCAGAAACAGCAGAACATTTAATCTAAAATCAAAGGAATTGATATCTGTACCATCACCCTCGCTTGCGCCGCCAGATAAAATCAGAGGCAACCAGTTGGCGCTATAGTGAATAATGGCAAAAACCGTAAAACTCGATTCCACATATTTTAAGTATTTTTCCATTAAAATATTGATGTTTTTTGTCTAAATCAACACCCTGTTACCTGCTGTGCATCATAGCATTTTGATTAGTGAAAGTCAGATAGAAATGTAAAAATTAATGTAGATTATGTAAAGTTTTGGTAAAGTTGTTGATTTGAGGGAGTCCCCAGACTTAATTAACCGGGTATCGGGGTGGTCTGATATCTAAGAAGAATTCTTAGAAGATATTTTCTGTGGGGACCCAGAGCGATCGCGCCGATGGGATTTTTGGAGAGGGAAATAGCGTTGAGCATGATAGAAATACTTAGTGGACTCATTCTTGCTAATCCCATTGATCACTGTCCCCAAGATCCGCTGACCCGATCGCCCTAATATTTCCTTAGCCGATTTAGCACTATCGCGGTCAAGAATTCGGGGTCTAGCAACCATTAACACCCCACTAGCCATATTAGCTAAAGTTAAAGCATCGGCGGCTAATACCAATGGTGGTGTATCAATAATTACAAAATCATACTCCTCCGAAAAATTCCGAATTAAGGAAGTCATGCGTCGAGAATCCAAAAGTGCTAACGGATTGGGTGGTGTCACCCCAGCGGTCAAAATATCGAGTTGGTCAATTCCCGGCTTCACGGCTTCGGAAAGAGTCGCCTCTTCCACGAGTACATCACTTAATCCCACCGCATTAGTTAAACCCCAGATATGATGTTGAATCGGTTGTCGCATATCCCCATCAATGAGTATCACCCGATGTCCAAGCTGGGCGATCGCCGCCGCCAAATTAGCGGAAACCGTTGATTTTCCCTCCTGTGGTACGGAACTGGTGACCACAATTACCCGCACCTTGCGATCGGAGCCCAAAAACTTCAAATTAGCCTGAATCATCCGATAAATTTCGCTAATTAAGGAACCGGGTGTATCCACTACTGGAACCTGTACAGAAGAGCGATCGCCTCCGGTAAAATAGCGGTAAAAAGGCGGATCTGCAAAAGAAGGAATAATACCCAACAAAGTATATCCCAATAAATCCCTAGTTTCCGCCACCGTCCTCAGAGATTTATCGCCCATTTCCATCAACAGCAATAAAGTAGTTGAGGCGACCAATCCCCCCATGACCCCCAAAGCCAACAACTGTATTTTTGCCGTTCTTCCCTCGTCTGGAACGTTAGCTGTTTCGATAATTCTGGCATTATTGGTAATCTTATTGGCTGCCACTTGCGCTTCCTCAAGATTTTGTAGTAAAGTCCGATAAGTCAGACGAGCCACCTCAGCCTTGCGCTCAAGTTCCTGCTGTTGTTGTTCTAATTGTGGCAAGATACTAGCTCTTCTTTCCAAACCATCACGCGCCTCATAGAGAGAGTCAAGCTGCTTAGTCAAATCCATTCGCCTAATTTCCGCATTAACAAACTCTTCAATCTTGTTATTTTTGACATCCATAACCCTGAGCAACCCGCGAGAAAAGGCTCTGCCACTACCCAAATAAACTTGAATTTCTCTCTGTAACAAACTCTCCAGATTATCTCGCTTTCCCTTTAAAGAAATAATCCGGGGATTTTCATCTCGAAAACGTCTTTGTTCCTGAGCCAACTCACCCTCCACGTTCTCCAATTCTTGTAAAGCAGATCGCACCACCGGAGACTGACTTAAAGTATTTACCGCTATAGCCTCTTCCAGATTCAAGCCCACTTGATTTCCCAAGGAATTAACCAAAGATTGCACCGCATTCAATTCAGCTTCTAAGGTAGTAATATTGCGATTTAACTGCGCCATTTCCTGTACTGATATAGCAAACTCCGTTCCCAGGTCTACTATCTCATTTCTTTCCTTAAAATTTTGAATAGATTTTTCCGCCAGAAACAACTCCTGTTGTACCCTAGGTAGTTGTTCCTGAATAAACTCTTTTGCCCCCGAGGCTTCTTGTCGAATACCAGACACATTCGCCTCAATATAAACCTCCATAATGGTATTAATCACATCAGCAACTTCTTGAGGATTTTTGCTTTGATAGGTTAACAGAACAATATCCGTCCCGCCGATAATTCTAATATCTAAATTGCGTCTAATATCCTCTGGATAAATTGGATCACCATCTTCATTAGTTAAATTCAAGCGCTCAATCACAGTTTCTAGCAAAGGATTAGAATGCATTAATTCTATCTGGGTACTCAAAGGAGTCTGATCCGCCAATAGTGCTTTCAATTCCCCCAACCCTTCACCAATACCAGCTAAAGAAGAAGTGCGGTCTACCTTAAATAAAATTTTGCCTGAGTTTTGATAAGTTGGGCTCAAGAATTGGGTAGCATATACAGCCCCAGATACAGTTAGCACAAAAACCCCCAGCAGCCAAAACCATCGGCGTTTCAATGTTTGTAAATATCTGCCCAAATCTAAATCAATAGATTCTCGGTGTTCAATATTACTAAAATCCATAACCATTACCTCTTATAGACAAGAACACAATCTGATCAATAAATTTAATTATTATTATCTCTATCCTCTGTTAAAATATGAATGATATTCAGTAAAGCCGAGACCCCAATTAGACCACCCACAGGTCTTAACACCTCTTCAAAAGTATCAGCCGCCTCAGTTAAAGCTGAACGATTCACCACCACCACATCATCTCGTTGTAAAACGGGATTATTGGGTGCATTTAGTCCGGCTTGAAAATCAATAGAAATTTGACGACGGGAAACCGTACCATCAGGACGCAAACGCAGAAGTTCCACGGAGCCAGTATTCGCCCGCCGCCGATTAAACCCCCCCGCCACCAAGATAGCTTGATTAAGGGTTGTATTAATTGGTACTTGAAGCGCCCCCGGTTGTGTCACTTCTCCCACCACATTAACCATCATAGTTCTCGGGGAGAAACTAGCACTTGCTAGGGAAATAATCTCATCGGGAGGCACTGCACTAGCGGTAGGAATTATAATAGAATCTCCCGGCTGTAAACTAATATCCTGAGTAGCATCACCTGTGGTCAGTAATTGCCACAAATCGACAGTTATAGTCTTTAATTCACCCGCCTGAGTAAGTCTTTGTAATTGAATGCGACGCAGGTTAGCTTGAGGCTTAATACCTCCCGCCCTTTGTATAGCTTGAGTAATGGTCGGTAATTCGGGTAAATTGGCCATTCCTTCCCCCATAATATAGGTTCCCGGATTAAATACTTCCCCGACGATAACTACCTGAAAAGGGGCGACCTCTTCCGGCGCAAAATTAGCAGAATTAATCTGTCGAATAGCGACAGGATCAAGATTTTCGGCGGTAGGTACTACAATTGTATCGCGATCGCGCAAAACCAGATCTTGGCTTAAATCTCCATTTTCCAGCAATTCCTTGAGGTTGACGACAATATTTAACCTAATGGGGTCTTGTCGCTGCACCTTAACCTGAGTAATATCTGCTGATTGAGTAATCCCACCCGCCTGCTGGAGAAGCTGAGTTACTGTATAGAACTGAAATTGTCGCTCAACGGTGTTAGAGGTAGAAAGGGGTAGAATGTATGTTCCTGGTCGTTGCACCTCCCCCCCAACGGCAATGCTAATGGGACGGGGTGTAATAATTCTCACGCTGGGGAATGGTTGCTGTACAAAGGGAGTATAGGCGGCGGAAATTTTCTCAGTCAGTTGAGAAACTGATAGCCCAGCTACGCTAATTTGACCGATTAGGGGCAGATTGAGTGTGCCATCAGTCAAAATTAGGTATTCGCCACTGTATTCAGGAACATCGAGAATATCTACCCTTAGCAAATCTCCTGGACCGAGGGTATAGGCATCAGGAACACGAATTGAGGCGGGGGTAATGGTGGGGATAGAAGGTTGAGTTTGGGCTAGGCTGATAGGTGTGCTGGTATGCCATATCAATAGGGACATTAACCCCCAACTCATCACTGTTGTAGCCTGGGAAGATTTGACAGGATTAGTTGTATTAGCTTGAAATGATGGCTCAGTCATAGGTGAGAGTCAATACATTGGCAGTATCAAACATAAAATATACAGTTGACAATGAGTTAAAGGCTGAGGCTTTCTTCCTCATGGTAACGGCTATTCTCTGAAGTGGCTAGTTATTAAGTTGTCTAACTCAGAATAGTCGGGAATAGAGGCTGATACTGATGCACCATTTCTGATGATAACCCGATCATGCTGCGATCGCGATAGTAATTCACTGAAATTTCTGCCTTTAAAAGCGATGAGATTGGCGGAAATGCCTACCCCAAGCCGAACTCGATTTGATAATCCCATTAAGTCGGCGGCGGTTTTGGTGACGATTTGGGGCCAGTCACCATAGGGATGATCTAAATGACCGATTCTGACTGACATTTTGAAGACTTCTAAAACATCATGATCTCCAAAGGCATAAAATGGATCACGACAGTTATCACTGGCTACTGTTACGGGGATTCCTGCCTGTTTTAATTCATGCAGAAGTGTCACACCTCGCCATTTCGGAGTTTGGGGTGTATGTGAATGGTTATCATATTGTCTATCTTGCAGATATAAATTGCACATGGGCAAGCTGACAATCCCTATATTAGATGCTTTGAGGAGATTAATGGTCTGGTTAATTACTTCGGGATTCTGGACGGATAAACTGCAACAATGTCCGCAAATTATCGGATTCTCAAATTGAGATTTGACTGCATATTCGGCGATTTTATATAAGGTGTTAGAATCAGGGTCGCCATTTTCATCTACATGGAAATCTAAGGATAAATTCCGGTCTTTGGCTAGGTCAAATACTCGCTTAATTTGTTGATCAAGGTCACGGTTAATATAAGCGACACCCCCTAAAATACCACCCATTTCTGCTACTCTATCGGCTAGTTTTTCTCCCTGGGGGGTTAAGTAATAATCCAGAGATACGAGGGATACAGCTTGCAAAAATATGCGATCGCACCATTTTTTCCGCAGACTGTTAAATACTTCCCAGCTAATTTCTGTGAGTTTTCCGGCTGAGTCTAAATGGGTGCGGAGAGCCTGGGTCCCATGGGCATAACTACATTTTAAACCAAATTCCATCCGCTGATAGATGTCTTCAGCACTCCAGTATTTTTCACTGTCAGAAATCGCGGTATTTAGCGCCCCGGTAAAAGTCCCGTCGGGATTAGGCGATCGCTGCCAAATATGGCCCTTATCTAAATGGGTGTGTAAGTCCACAAAACAGGGCCAAAGCTGTCCCCCCCGCAGGTCTACCCAGGGGATATCAGCCACCTCCCTATTTCCAGCCGGTCGCAGTTGGCTGATTTTCCCCGATGCAATTTCCACATCCATTAATATTAGCCCCTCCCGCGTCTGCTGGCTTAACCAGTCCGGTTGGCTTACTTCCAATAAACAGCAGGGAATATGGGCATTTTTTAGCCAGTAGCGATCGCTTTTGGGAATACTAATCATGACCACCATTTACCCCATCATGCAAAAATAACATTGTTAATATGCAAAAAGTTCATCAAACTTAGGATTTTGTAATATTAGCTACACTTTAACTGATTTTTCAGCTTTAACCTACTGATTAATTCTTAAAGTCATCGCTCAAATTTTCGGCGGCTTTAGGAGTAGTTAAATTTGCGGATCTCATTCCCCCAATCACCTATATATAGGTTGCTGTTTATACAGTTATCCTAAATTTATGGCTAGTTTTGATGTGCTTATCCTAGTTTTTGATATAGCCCAAGCCATAAAAGTTATTATCAAATCAAGAGGCGATCGCTCATAAACCTAGGGAAATGTAGCCCCGTGCTAGTCAACTTTACTATCAGAAAATCCCCATGACATCCATTCAAACCACCCCCAACTCATTAACCTCTTCTGTCGGTCTCAAAATCGGATCAGTAATTGGTTTAATTGCCTTTTCAGGATTTTACATCAACAGTTGGCAGCAACTACTATCCAACCATTACGCACAACAGCAACCCCAAGCCGAAACCATTGTAACTGCTGTCGAAGTTGTCCCAGAAACCGTAGAAACCCCAACAGTAGCCGCCACCGTAACCCCCATAACCGATCCGAATGCGATCGCCCAGCTAACCAGCCAATTATACACCCAAATTGACCAAAACTGGCAACAGTACCCCACCTTTACCGAGAACCTAGTTTATCAGGTCTCAGTCAATCAAACAGGTGCGATCGCCCAATACAAAACCATCAACCCCGCCGCCGCCAAATATCTTAATCAGACCCCCATTCCCCAATTAAGTCAAGCCACCACCTCCGACCAACCCCAGGCTGAATTTCTCGTAGTCATGGCCCCCAGTGGCAGTCTACAAGTTAACCCTTGGGTTGCCGAATAATATTCCCTCATCAATTACCTGGATTTAGGATTGAGTAATTAGGCCCAACTTATTCAGTCATCACTCAAGCTAATTCCCCCTGTTGTTTAACCCACCACCATTTAATCAAAATGCTAACCGAATTATGGTCTTTAAAAGGCCGATACAAAATCCTACACCTAACCTGGTTCGCCTTCTTTCTCTCCTTTGTAGTCTGGTTCAATTTCGCGCCTTTAGCCACAGCAATTCAAGAGGATATGGGCTTAGAAATAAGTCAAATTCGTACCCTCGCCATTTGTAATGTCGCCCTCACAGTTCCCGCCCGGATTATTATTGGGATGCTGCTAGACAAATACGGCCCCAGAATCACCTACTCATTACTGCTAATTTATGCAGCAATTCCCTGTACAGCATTTGCCTTAGCCCAAAACTTTAATCAATTAGTAATTTCCCGTTTAGCCCTCAGCATAGTTGGTGCAGGATTTGTAATTGGTATCCGCATGGTAGCCGAATGGTTCCCCCCCAAAGAAATCGGTTTAGCCGAGGGAATTTATGGCGGTTGGGGTAATTTTGGTTCCGCCGCTGCCGCCTTTAGCTTACCCACTCTAGCAGCCATTTTAACCTTCGGTTCTGGCGGCGTAATTAACTGGCGAGTAGCCGTAGCATTAACAGGAATTATCGCCGCTGTGTATGGTGCTTTCTACTTCTTTAATGTCCAAGATACCCCCCCCGGAAAAGTCTATCACAAACCCCAACGCGCCAGAGGCTTAGAAGTTACCACCCCCAAAGACTTCTGGTTTTTGATGATTATGAATATTCCCCTAGTTGGTGTTTTGGGTATCCTAGCTTGGCGTTTAAGTAAAGTGGGTTTCTTGACCCAACCTCAACTTTATATCGTCTGGGTAGCCTTATTCGGTTTATACCTTTTCCAAGGTTATAACTGCTGGGAAGCTAATAAAGAATTAATCCTTGGTCAAAAACACTATCCCCCCGCAGACCGTTACAATTTTTCCCAAGTTGCTATTTTGGAATTGACCTATTTTGTCAACTTTGGCTCAGAATTAGCTGTGGTGTCAATGCTTCCCGCTTTCTTTGAGGGGACTTTCGGACTCAGTAAACCAGCCGCTGGAATGATAGCTGCTAGTTATGCTTTCATGAACCTAATGTCTCGCCCTGGTGGAGGTCTAATTTCTGATAAATTAGGTAGCCGTAAAAATACCATGGCAGCTCTGACAGCGGGAATGGCATTTGCTTATTTAATTATGGGTCGAGTTCATGGTGGTTGGTTGCTACCTGTCGCCGTACTTTTAACCATGACTTGTTCATTCTTTGTACAAGCCGGGGAAGGTTCAAGTTTTGCGATCGTTCCCCTCATTAAACGTCGTGTCACTGGACAAATTGCCGGAAATGTCGGCGCTTATGGAAATGTCGGCGCAGTCGTTTATCTAACACTATTTAGCCTATTTCCACAAGGTGATATTGGCAACCGAATTTTCTTCGAGATGTTAGGAGTAACTAGCATGATTGTCGCTTTCATCTGTTGGTTTTTCCTCAAAGAACCTCAAGGATCTTTTGCCGAACATCATGAAGGAGAATTACAAACCAACGAAGACCTGATCCCTGTCGCTAAATAACTCCCAAATAGGGGCGGGTTATTCACTAGCATTAAATTAGCTACTCGCCCCTGAACCGACAATAATTCCCTATCCTTCCCAGATGACTATCCTCCGTGGTTACGGTGATTAACTTCCGGTTGGGGTGGATTGATTAATTAATTGGCTGATTTTAGCAGACAATTAATCACAGTCAACTCCCCCCCGCAATTGCCAGCCAATAGGTGGCTGATCTCCTATAATAAAAACTGCCACAATTACCACCCATTAATCTAAAATGACTCAATCGACAAAAACTCTCTGTCCTTACTGCGGTGTTGGTTGCGGCTTAGAAGTTTTACCCCCCGCCCAACCAGGAAAAGCCACAAATAGAGACTCACTCGGAAATCCAATTTGGCAAGTTAGAGGCGATCGCACTCACCCCTCCAGCCTCGGTAAAGTTTGCGTCAAAGGCGCAACAATTGCCGAAGCCATAGACAAAAACCGCCTGAAATATCCCATGATCCGAGAGACCCTCGATCAACCTTTTCGTCGCGCCACCTGGGATGAAGCCTATAACCTTATTGTCAACCGCATTCAAACCGTCCGCCACACCATGGGGGCTGATGCTATCTGTATGTATGGTTCAGGTCAATTCCAAACCGAAGACTATTACATCGCCCAAAAGCTAATTAAAGGCTGTTTGGGAACCAATAATTTTGATGCCAATTCCCGCCTGTGTATGTCTTCAGCCGTCTCCGGTTATATCAAAAGTTTCGGTTCAGACGGTCCCCCCTGTTGTTATGACGACCTAGAAAAAACCGACTGTGCCTTTTTAATTGGCACTAATACCGCTGAATGTCACCCCATAGTTTTTAATCGTTTGCGGGTTCACCATAAGAAAAATCGCCAAGTCAAAATGATTGTGGTGGACCCTCGCCGCACCCAAACCGCTGAAGCCGCAGACCTACATTTAGCCATCCGTCCCGGAACCGATATTGACCTACTTAATGGTATAGCAAACCTCTTAATGCGTTGGGGTTTTATAGATTCTTTATTTATTGATGAATGTACCAAAGGATTCCCTGATTATATGCAGGTAATCCAATCTTATCCCCCGGAATTAGTAGCCAGAACCTGTGGTATTCGTCTGGATGATATTGAACAAGCTGCTAGGTGGTGGGGTGAGTCTCAACGAGTTTTATCTATGTGGTCAATGGGGATAAATCAGTCTTCCGAAGGGACTGCGAAAGTGCGGACTCTGATTAACCTTCATTTGATGACTGGAAATATTGGTAAACCTGGGGCGGGTCCTTTTTCTTTAACAGGTCAACCTAATGCTATGGGAGGTAGAGAAGCGGGAGGACTTGCCCATATTTTACCCGGTTATCGAGTTGTCACAAATCCCCAACACCGGAGAGAGGTTGAGCAATTTTGGGAACTAGAACCCGGTCAGATTTCTGACCAAGTGGGTTTGAATGCTTGGGAAATGATTACCGGATTAGAAACTGGTAAAGTGGGGTTATTATGGGTGGCGGCGACTAATCCAGCAGTCAGTATGCCGGATTTAGAAAGGACTAAAGCGGCTTTAATGCGATCGCCTTTTACCATTTATCAGGACGCTTATTATCCTACAGAAACCGCTGAATATGCCCATATTTTACTACCCGCCGCCCAGTGGGGAGAAAAAACCGGGACTATGACTAATTCTGAACGGGTCGTCACTTTATGTCAGGCTTTTCGTCAACCCCTAGGAGAAGCTAAAGCCGACTGGGAAATTTTCGCCGAAGTAGGGCGGAGGTTAGGTTTTCCAAAACCATTTAATTTCGCTAATTCCGCTCAAGTTTACCAAGAATTTGTCCGCTTAACTCGTAACCGTCCCTGCGATTTATCTGGGTTGAGTCATCATCGTTTAATGGTTTCTGGTCCTATTCAATGGCCTTGTCCTGAGACGGAAACCGAAATTAATCGCACCCCTAAACGTTTATATACTGATTTACGATTTAATACCCCTGACGGTCGCGCACAATTTGCGGCTTATTACTCCAAAGGATTAGCTGAACCCCCAGATCCAGATTATCCTTTAGTGTTGACAACGGGGAGATTATACGGCCATTGGCACACTCAAACACGAACCGGGAGAATTGAGAAAATCCGCAAAATGCACCCCACTCCTTTTATGGAAATTCACCCCAAAGATGCCCAGAAATTAGGCATTGAATCCGGCAATTTAGTGCAAGTGCGATCGCGCCGTGGAAAGGCTTATTTTCCCGCTCAAATTACTAAAGCGATCGCACCGGGAACTGTATTTGTACCCATGCACTGGGGCGCTTTATGGGGAGATAATACCGAAGCCAACGCCATGACTCACCCTGAATGTTGTCCTGAGTCTAAACAACCAGAATTAAAAGCCTGTGCCGTACAATTATCAATAGTTAACCCCGAATTATTACCAACTTCACAAACCCAACCTAACCAACAAAAAATCAATCCAACTATTCCCGTCTAAATACCTCCGCTGGGAGGGTACATGATGAATTATTAAAACCGGGTTTTTCCTGCCATAGCAACCCCAAAACCCGGTTTCTCCTGATGATTAATTATCTGTATTGCGTTTGGAATGTTCTTTTAAAACCCATCCCATCAGAGACACAGGACCTTTAGAAACTGGCTCATGGGCAAGTTTTTTTGATTGTTTATTATACTGAGATTTAAACAAAAATTTATGAATCGACTTGTACACCTTGCCAACTTCTGGGTTCGAGGAATTAGACTCCTCAATCTTTGGCAGAGAGTCTATATGCCACCAAGTTATTAATTGATAAGCAGATACACCACCCAAAAAGCTACACAGCAGACTAAATGGCAGCGAATAGCCTACCCAAAAAAAGCCCCCCATAAACAATAAACCAATCACTAATCCGGTGGTTATTGCGCCTGTAGTAGTTGGAGAATCTGACATGGCTCGGCTACTCCATTTAATAGATAAGTTGTTTTAGACCTCATCCAAATCTTCACAAAGTTGTTGTAAATTTTGGTGTTCTAAGCGACGGGAAGATCGGCGATATTTTTTAGACTGCAATTTAGGTTCATATTGTTTTCCCCCTCCAGATTTACTTTTAGATTTGAGGCGATCCTCCTCTAGTGGTTGATGTTGAGACGTTTCCCAAGCCTCGATCGCCTCCTCAAGAAAATGGAGATATTGGGGGTATCTTTCCCAGTCTCCACGCACCACACATGATGGTTCTTCGCGGTGCAAACAATCATCAAATTGACACTTACCCTTAGTTAAGCGATCGCGAATTTCCGGGAAATAATTACCCAACTGGTGAGGGTCGCATTGCAATTCCGGTTGATTAAACCCC
The DNA here is from genome assembly GCF_032350395.1 of Limnospira sp. PMC 289.06. Classification (NCBI taxonomy): domain Bacteria; kingdom Bacillati; phylum Cyanobacteriota; class Cyanophyceae; order Oscillatoriales; family Sirenicapillariaceae; genus Limnospira; species Limnospira sp. PMC 289.06. Next base: position 8,328 of record NZ_JARPLC010000037.1, on the reverse strand, counting down.
GGAGTATCAGCCAGGAAACCCCCGTTATGTAATTCAAACAATTCCACATGGCGGGTAGTATGCCGTCCTCGCCCCAATTTTCCCGACACTTCCCCCACCCGCAAATGACTATTAGGAATCAGTTTATTAATCAAACTAGACTTCCCCACACCAGACGGACCAGAGATAGCCGTAGTTTTCAGGCGCAAGCGATCCAGCAGAGAATTAGCAGTGCCAGAAACCTGGTTTCTATCACCATCTCTAGTGAGGGAAGGCGAACTTTCCCCGAAACCGGGTTTGTCCAACCCAGCCGAATTTGATGATAAATTCAGAGTCGGCGAAGTTTCCATGCGATCGCCCTCAAAGCGATATTCAACCCCATGATAGACACTAATCATCAAAGGGTCATATCCCCAGCCTCTCATGCGATCGTACCATTGTCGGAGGCTATCAGGGGGCAGTAAATCGCACTTATTAAAGCACAAACTCACCTCCAACCCAGTAGACTCCGCCTTGAGTAGAAAGCGGCTGAGAGTCACCGGATCTGGGTCGGGTTCAGCCACTGCAAACACCAATAATAAATGGTCTGCATTAGCAATACTAGGGCGCGCCAGCTCAGTTTTACGGGGTAAAATCTCAGAAATCACCCCTGTACCCCCCTGCCAGTCTGGACAGGAGACCACCACGCGATCGCCCACCATCACCTTCTGACCAATTTTCTTTAAACGAGCGCGACAGGTACAAAGCAAAGTCATCCGTTTAGCTTCCCCCCCGGCCCCATTCCCAGACGGAGACTGGTCAGGACTCAGACAAACCTGATAAAAATTAGCCTGACCAGCAACTACCGTTCCCATTATGCGATCAGCCGTCATAAACTCTTCACAGGCGGACAACGAACCATAATCGCAAAAAACTCTCCGCGATCGCAAACCTCCTCAATAGCATATCCTTCCATCACCAAGCTATCAGGAACCTGTTCAATAGGTTCGCCGCCATCTAACCACACCTCCAGCAAAGTCCCCGGTGTCATTTGTTGCAGACGCAACTTAGTCCGCACAAAATTAATCGGACAGGGGGTGCCGCGCAAATCAAGTTTAGCATCAGCCGAATAAGTATCTGAACCAGTCATAGACTCTTCACACAAAAGGAACAATCAATCCAAGCCATCAATCGAATGTTTTACTTTTGGAACAAATTACCAAGGAACCCTTCCAGGCCTCCTTTTCCGGTACGTTCTCCCTTAATTTGGGCCAACTGTTCCAAAAGTTCTCGCTCCTCATTAGTAATCCGGGTAGGAATATCAATCAAAATTGTAATCAAGTGATCTCCCCGACTCACCGGATTTCCCAAACGAGGGACACCCTGATTTTCCAGAGTTAGCACCGTATTCGGTTGTGTCCCCGCCGGAATAGTTAAAGAAGTCGTACCCTGAACCGTTTCCACCTCCAAAGTACAGCCTAAAATCGCTTGCAGGTAAGAGATTTTCACCTCCGACAGGATATTAATACCATCACGTTTAAAATTCGGTGTCGAGTCCACCGACAGAAATACATACAAATCCCCCGCCGGGCCACCTCGTTTTCCCGAATCTCCCTCATTAGATACCCGCAACCGCGTGCCATTATCTACCCCAGCCGGAATTGTAATTTTCAGCTTTTTAGTTACCTCTTTCAGGCCTTCTCCACCACAACTGACGCATTTTTCCTCAATCATCTGTCCAGTACCATTACAGGTAGGACAAACCGAAACCTGAGTAAAGCTACCAAAGGGAGTACGAGTCGCCCGCCGCACTTGACCACTACCCCCACAGGTAGAACAAGTTTTAGGAGAAGTTCCCGGCTTCGCCCCCGTCCCATTACAAGTCTCACAGGTTTCTAAGTGACGGATACGGATTTCCTTTTCCCCGCCAAAAATAGCCTCTTTAAACTCCAAGCGCAAATCTAAGCGCAGGTCATCCCCTCGCGTAGGTCCCGTGCGTCGTCTGGCTGCCGTAGGGCCGCCCATACCCCCACCAAAACCACTGAAAAAACTTTCAAAGATATCAGCAAAACTATCGCCAAAGTCCTGACCATAGCCCCCTGCACCAGCACCAGATACCCCAGCTTCCCCAAAGCGATCATAACGGGCGCGGATTTCCGGTTCCGAAAGCACCTCATAGGCGCGGTTGATTTCCTTAAACCTTTCTTCAGCCCCCGGCTCCTTATTTACATCCGGGTGATATTTACGAGCCAGACGACGGTAAGCTCGTTTAATTTCTTCCTTGTCTGCGTCGCGGGAGACACCGAGGACATCATAGTAATCGCCTGCCATAAAGCTTTTTTCTAAAAATTAATTACTAAAACTACAGAACAAACCTAGAGTTAGGTCTTTCCTTAACTAGGGGTTGGATTAAGCATAAACTACCAACCCCACCGTTTAGGGAAACCCCTATTTTACATCATCCCACATCCCAACCTTTAATGGGACCATTTAACCGTTAGCGGTCAACTTATCTCTATGAACCACCCAGACTTTGGCTCTCAGAGCCCTCTAATTCTTTAGATTCTGTCTCGTCACTATTGCCGATTTCAGAGTCCATGTCAGAGTCTGTGCTTTCATCTTCTTCTGAGTCTAGCATCTGGGGTTCTTCAGTCGCTGACCCATTCCCCCTATCTCCCTGCTCATGTGCTGCATAAACCGCAGAACCTAGCTCATAGAGCAAATTTTGGAAACTCTCAACTTGTCGTTGCATATCCCCTAAAGAGATTTTGGGGTCGTTAACTGCTTTCTTTAAAGCGGCTGCTTCGGTTCGGGTTCGCTCTTTAAGTTCATTACTAATTGCTTTGGCATTGTTCTTTAATGTCACCTTACAATTATAGAACAGGGTCTGGGATTGATTTTTCAACTCGGCAATCAGTCTGTGGGCTTCGTCTTCCTCGGCGTAAAGCTCTGCCTCCTGTCGCATTCGCTCAATTTCCGTCTCGCTCAGTCCTCCGGTATTGGTGATTTGAATACTTTGCTCTCGGCCTGTGCCACGATCTATAGCAGATACTTTCAATATCCCATTAGCATCAATATCAAAAGATACCTCAATTTGTGGCACACCCCGTTTAGCGGGAGGAATGCCAGTCAGTAGGAACTTACCCAGGCTTTTGTTATCTTTAACCATGGCTCGTTCCCCTTGCAGCACATGAATTTCCACAGAGGTTTGTCCGTCGGTGGCGGTGGAGAACATTTGGGAACGACTGGTGGGAATGGTAGTATTGCGTTCGATGATTTTGGTGAACACTTCCCCTAGGGTTTCTAAACCCAGGGACAAAGGGGTGACATCCAAAAGCAGTAGGTCTTTGACTTCTCCTCCCAAAATCCCGGCTTGGATTGCTGCTCCTAGGGCTACCGCTTCATCGGGGTTAACAGAGCGATCGGGACTGCGATCGCCAAAATGTTTACTAATTGCTTGCTGTACTGCGGGAATTCTGGTTGAACCTCCCACCAAAATGATTTTATCAATATCCTGGGGTTCTAAACTGGCATCTTTGAGGGCTTGGGTTACTGGTTCGAGGGTACTTTTTACCAGGTCTCCCACTAAAGTTTCAAATTCCGAGCGACTCAGTTCTAGTTCTAGGTGCTTTGGTCCTGAGTCATCAGCACTGATGAATGGCAAGTTAATCGAGGTTTTGGTGCGATTAGAAAGTTCGATCTTCGCTTTTTCCGCTGCTTCGCGCATCCGTTGCAGAGCCATTTTGTCCGATGTTAGATCAATCCCTTCTTGTTTTTTAAAGGTTTCTACCATCCACATCACCAGACAGTTATCAAAGTCATCCCCTCCCAGGTGGTTATTCCCAGATGTGGATCTTACCTCGTAAATTCCATCTCCCAACTGGAGGATAGATACATCAAAAGTGCCTCCCCCTAGGTCAAAAACCAGAATGGTTTGGTCTTGGTCTTGTTTATCCAAACCATAAGATAGGGCTGCTGCTGTGGGTTCGTTGATGATACGCAACACATTTAAACCCGCAATAGTCCCCGCATCCTTGGTGGCCTGGCGTTGAGCATCTGTGAAGTAAGCCGGAACCGTAATCACCGCTTGATCAACAGTTTCCCCTAAATAGGCTTCGGCATCTTCTTTGAGTTTTTGCAACACCATCGCCGATATTTCTTGCGGCGTGTAGACCTGATCACGAATTTTGACATCTACTGTATTATCTTTACCAGAGACGCACTTATAGGGAACTCGCGATCGCTCCACTTCCGTATCTTCCCAGCGTCTGCCAATAAATCGCTTAATACTAAATATGGTATTCTCAGCATTAGTCACCGCTTGTCGTTTACCAAGCTGACCAATTAAGCGATCGCCATATTTACCAAAACCCACAATACTCGGTGTAGTCCGTCCCCCTTCTGAACTGGAAATAACTACAGGTTTACCCCCCTCCAGAACCGCCACACAACTATTAGTCGTACCTAAGTCGATGCCAATGACCTTTCCCATAGCTCCTCATCGATAAATTTGTGCAATGAATGGTAGAGCCATCCCCGTTCTAACATAAGAGCCTAGAAGCTAGACCCACTTACTACATAAGTCTACCCCCCTTTCCCTGGCTGTATAACACTTAGGGCGCAGTAGTTGCGCCCATTGAGTTGATTTAGGCGATTAATCCTCAGAACCTTCTGCTGGTGGCTCCTCTGTGGTATCTGAGAGTTCTGGTTCTGTAGCTACTTTCACCATGGCATGACGTAAGACGCGATCGCCTAGTATATACCCCCGCATCAGTTCTTCAATCACTGTTCCCTCTGGATACTCACTCGTCGGTTGGCGCATCACCGCCTCATGGAGATTAGGATCAAACTGTTCACCCTCTGGGCGCATGGGGGATACTCCAATTTGTTTGAGACACTCCACCATCTGTTTATAAACCCCCTGATAGCTTTTGTGAATGTTCATTTCACCATCATTTTGGGGTTTAATATGGGCTCTGGCTCGCTCAAAGTTATCGATCACTGGCAAAAGCTGCGCGATCGTGGAACACTTGATATTGAGTTCGAGGTCTTCTTTTTCCTTCTGTGTGCGCTTACGGAAGTTCTCAAAATCAGCAGCCAGTCGCTGATATTGACTGGTCATATCCATCAGTTGAGTCTGAAGGGACTCTCGCGCTTGAGCTATGGTCTGCAACTGCTCATTAAGCTGTTCATTGGCAATATAAATCGGATCGGAACTCATTTCCGCGTCCTTCGCTTCCTCACCATCATCAGCGATCGTTGCTTGCTCCAATGTTAAATCAGATTCAGTATCCGTTTGTTGGTCAATCTGTTCAGGATCAACAGACCCAGGATCTGATGCTACAGGTTCTGTAGTCTCATCTATTTTGTCACTTGTCGAATTAGGAACCATGTCTTCCTGCTTGTTATCGTCCATAATAGAAAATTGAGCGACGGCATCCCTGAGCCTACAGCCTAGGGAAAACTCCGCTCTCCGTTAACGTGCTTTCGTGATCTTGATCCATTTTAATACTACAGGCGCGATTCGTTCAGGCATCCAATAGGCTTCAAATACCTAAAATCATCCCATAGTAACACTTTCATGCCCTCGGCTGCATATAATCAACTTAATTCGGCGATCGGTTACCTTACCAAAGAAATTGTCTTGAGTACCACGGGGCAGGTGGGAACTTGGATAATAAATCCAAACCCTTGGGGAGATTTGACCTCTACTCTGGTTTGAGTAATCCTGCTAGATCAAGTTAAGTCTATGAACGAAGAATCCTCGACCCTTTAGGGCGAGAAGTGTCAAAATAAACCTATCACCCACGGCGACAGGAAAACATATTCACCCGTTGGTAAGTTGAGCTTTAGCACCAGGTAAATAGGGCTAATGTCCTCAGTCCCTAGTTGTGGATATAGCACCAGCGGTTAAACTGTAAATTAACAGTGAGACTTCCATACTCACCCAAGAAACTTTCCCAACTTTTTGGGGAAGCCTAGACATAAGGACCTGACTCCAGCTATGACCAATACATCATCCCCCCGGCGAACTGCTCTTGTTGCTCAAAGTGCAACTCCCTTTGGTAATAAACTTATTCAGTCAGGATATATTGACCCTGAGCGACTACAGCAGGCTATTCAGGACTCTCGTGGCGGAAAACCTCTCACCGAAGTTCTCGAATCCATTACCGGTCAGCCTCTACCCCCGGAATTAGCCCGTCACTATAAAAAACAACAGCTATTTGAGTTAAAAATTGTCTATGGGGTTGAGGCCTTTGACCTAGAAATAGATCAGATTTCGGTGGCTGAACTAGAAGAAATCATCAAAAAGCTGGAAACTTCTATTGAGACCTGCAAACGACATCGTTTTGTGCCTTGGAAAATCATCGAGTCGGAGCCAACTCCTAGCGTGATGATGGCAATGGTTGACCCAGATAACCTGAGTGCTTTGGATGAGTTGAGAAACCAAATCCTGCGTCCGGTAGGATGGAAACTACAGCGGCGGGTTATTACTCAAGAAGATTATGACAAACTGATTACAGCCTACGGTGAGGAGGAAGTTAAGCGCAAGCAAGTAGAAGCGGCTCGGGAGGAAGAGAGAAAACTCCAGTTTGGCGAGGGTGAGTTTGAGGATGTAGAACTGGTAGAAGCCTCTGAGGACATGGGAGACATGAACCTCGATGCACAGCTCCAAGAGGCGGAAACTGCACCAGTTATTAAGGCTGTGAATGTGATTCTGGCGAGAGCTCTGTCCGAGGGTGTTTCTGATATCCATGTGGAACCCCAAGAGCATGATATGCGGATTCGGATGCGTAAAGATGGGGTTTTGCAGGAATATTTTAGTTTCCCGAAAAAGGTGATTTCTGCTATTACCTCCCGCTTTAAAATTATTGCCGATCTTGATATCGCTGAACGTCGCCAAGCTCAGGATGGCCGGATTCGTCGGATTTATCAGGGCCGGACGGTGGATTTTCGGGTCAATAGCCTGCCGAGTCGCTATGGGGAAAAGATTGTTCTGCGGATTCTTGATAGTTCTTCGACTCAATTGGGTTTGGATAAGTTGATCTCTGACCAGGAAACTTTGGAAATGGTCCGAGAAACTGCTAGTCGTCCTTTTGGGTTGATTTTGGTAACAGGACCTACGGGTTCTGGTAAATCTACATCCTTGTATTCGGTTTTGGCAGAGCGCAATGATCCGGGTATTAATATTAGTACGGCGGAAGACCCGATTGAGTATGCTCTACCTGGTATTACCCAATGTCAGGTGATTCGGGAAAAAGATTTGACTTTTGCTAATATCCTGCGGGCATTCTTACGACAAGACCCTGATGTTTTGCTAGTGGGGGAAACGCGGGACTTGGAAACGGCGAAAACTGCTATTGAAGCGGCTCTGACGGGACACTTGGTTTTAACTACTCTTCACACTAATGATGCGGCGGGGGCGATCGCTCGTTTGGATGAGATGGGAGTTGAACCTTTCATGGTCTCTGCCGCTCTGTTGGGTATCCTGGCTCAACGTTTGATGCGGCGGGTATGTACTGAATGTCGTATACCCTATACCCCAACTCCCCAAGAATTTGGTCGTTATGGTCTTTCTGCTTCTGGGGAGGTGGATATTACTTTCTATAAGGCAAATACTGTTCCGGCAGATCAACGCCGGGGACTAGCCGATCGCGACGAGTTATGTAAAAAATGTGGTGGTCTAGGCTATAAGGGCCGGGTTGGGGTTTATGAATTCCTTAAAGTAACCGAGCGGATGCAAATTCTGATTACTAAGGGAGCGCCCACTGAACAAATTAAGGAGGCTGCTGTTGAGGAAGGGATGAAAACTCTCTTAGCCTACAGTTTGCAGTTGGTGCGTGAAGGCCATACAACTTTTGAGGAGGTGGAACGGGTAACCTTTACAGATTCGGCTCTGGAATCGGAGTTGAAGGCTAAACGGAAGCAGGGTTTGACCTGTAAAGGATGTGCGGCGGAATTAAAGCCGGAATGGTTGGACTGTCCCTATTGTTTGACTCCTCGGTTTACTATGTAAACAGCCTTTGAGTAGTCTTGGGCTGGGAACTTGAGATCACGTTATGAACCCACCCGGACAAAAAATCATTCACAATAGAAGGAGCATGATTTAATCTCAAATTAGGTTAACATTTTACGGCAATACGGTATAATACCAAGTATGGTGCGAGACCTTCGGGTATGAAATCGAGCTGAAATGGGCGTGGGGACTACCCGGTGAGGACTTCAACCCCTTGGTTGATTGGGTCGCATCCCTGGCCATCCCATAACACAGCCTGATTTTTTGCCCCCCTTCGAGACTTCCAATATGGTTGCCAAGGTGAAGCGTCTAATCAGGTCTAAGACTGCCCGCGCCATGCTGACATGGGCGCA
>NZ_JARPLC010000036.1:8144-42003 GCF_032350395.1 Limnospira sp. PMC 289.06 | reverse complement strand
AGAGTTAGACATCCCACCCGATAGCAGTTGAATTTCCAAAATGAGAATTGCTGGGGGGTGATATGGGTATTTGACAGATTGATTAAGTTGTGCTTATTGATTAACCCGTCAATAATTAAGATTTGTTGCTAAGGGATATGCACTAATTGTCCCGTGTGCTAAGACTGAATGGAGTGCATTTTGAGTGTAACGGTACGACTATCGGGTTGAGTGTTTCCCGGTTATCGTAGCCAGAATAGGCTTTTAAGCGATATGGAGAATAGGGGAGTCGAACCCCTGACCTCTGCGGTGCGATCGCAGCACTCTACCAACTGAGCTAATTCCCCAAGTATAGAGAGAGATAGGACACAACCGCCGATTATAACATCAATCGGGTTCCGATAGTGCAACTTCTCCAGAGATTCCCAAAATCCTCTCTAACTCCAAGTCCTGGAGATAGTCCACACACCAATCAGCGCGACGCTGTAGCATATGGAAAGGATAAGTATGGGCTACCCCCACGACAGGAATACCCGCGCGTTTCGCCGCCTCAATACCAGCAAAAGTATCCTCAATAGCTAAACACTCTTCCGGCTGCAAATTCAAGGTCTCATCAGCAGAATTTAGCCTTTGTAGCGCCAATAAATAGCCATCAGGTTCCGGCTTGCTGGTGGTAATATCATCCCCAGCGACAATGATGGAAAAATAATCAATCAACCCCGCGCGAGTCAAAACTAACTCAACTTCCTCTCTAATAGCGCCGGTAACTAGGGCGATTTTCAAATTCGCCGTCTGAATGCGTGTAATTAGTTCCCGCAACCCATCATATAGAGGTAGGTCTGACATAGCATTTAACCGCTGTTGATAGGCTTGTGCTTTCCGCGCGATCAGGTTTTCTAGCTCCTCAGAAGTTACGACTCTGCCGTATAATGAGAGTAAATCCTGTAAACAGGCGCGATCGCTTCTTCCTAAGCAAACCTCACGAATTTTATCTGGTTTCACCCGCAGATTTTCAGCTACCAATAATTCCTCGATTAACTGTTCATGAATCGATTCATCATTGATAATTACACCATTAAAATCAAAAATAACAGCCTTTAAACTCATACCCAGTTAATGGATAATGGACAAATGTTATCTATGGAAATTATTAATTAATAATTATTAATTAATAATTATCTGTGGGAATTGAGATTGACAGCAGAACCCGCCCCTACATGATAACCAATTATTGATGGATATGGGGTGGGTAGGGGCGGGTTTACGAGTGTTATCTGTGGGAATTGAGATTGACAGCAGAACCCGCCCCTACATGATAACCAATTATTGATGGATATGGGGTGGGTAGGGGCGGGTTTACGAGTGTTATCTGTGGGAATTGAGATTGACAGCAGAACCCGCCCCTACCAAAGTATTAATTATCTTAGGCTGGGGCAGGAAATGGGTTATGATTGGGCTGTTGTTCCCATTGTGAATTGATGTTGGGGGAATGGTTAATAATCGGTTTGAGACCTACGGTAACTTGATTTATCCACCATATATCCTCCGATCGCACTTTCGCAAAACCCGCCGCCCCAAGAGTTGCATCAACGCTTCCGGTGGCATAATCTTTAAGATAGGGTTCCTCAAAAATTTCCGTTAGCCAGGGGTTTTGGCGTAAGATTTTCTGATGACCGTCAAGAATCATTACTTCTCCCCCGGCTTTCAGAAGTCGGAAAGCCTCCCGTGCTATCGCTATGGCTATTTCTGGGGGGGTTTCATGGAAAAGCAGGGAAGCCGTAACTAAGTCAAAAGATTGAGGTTCAAAGCGATCGCTTTCTTCTGCTAAACCATGATAGAATTTGATATCTAACCCGGCTTGTTTGGCTTTAGTTTCCGCCACCGCCAACATATAGGGAGATAAGTCTAAGCCGATCACTTCGGCATTAGGAAAGGTTTGTTTTAATAGTAGGGTAGTTGAACCTGTGCCGCACCCTAGGTCTAATATGCGTCTAGGTTTAACGGTAATGGTATCAATAGCTTCTTGGCGGACCCAGGTTTCATTGGGGGGAATGGCGTATTGGGTAATGGGGTCGTAGGTGAGGGCGGCGCTTTTATTCAGGTATCCTCCCTCGATACCGTGAAAGTCTTGGGTTTGGTAATATTGGGGATAGACGAGGTTGGGGTCAGTGAGGCGATCGCACACTGATTCCCAATCGATACTTTTGTCCAAGTTATCGATCGCTTCTCGGTCTACCAATAATTTGAACATGGGCGCTAAATAGCGCTCAAAAATTGTATCCTGACGTGGCATGACTGCGACCTGATTTTGGGCAAAGCTGCCACCATTATAACTAATTTTTCTCGATTGGGAAGGTTTTAGGATCGTTCAGGATCGGCGATTTTCTCATTTAACGCACGGCGGGCGATTTGGGTGACATAGACTGTGACGGCTACGGTGGCTACAAGTCCCACGCCATAGAGTATCCACTCCCCTGTTGTGCGCGATCGCTCAGTTCCCAGGGTGGCTAAACTACCCGCAATAGATCCAATATACACATACATGACTGTTCCTGGCATCATACCTATCCAGGAAGCCAGAAAATAATCTTTTAGGGAAACTTTGGTTAAGCCCAAACTATAATTTAGCAGGTTAAACGGAAAGATGGGCGACAGGCGCAGGAGTCCTACGATTTTCCAGCCTTCCTTCCCTACTGCATTATCGATCGCTTTGAATTTTTCCTGACCGGCGATTTTTTCCGATACCCAACCCCTAGCTAAATATCGGCCGATTAAAAACGCACAAATTGACCCCAAAGTTGAGGCGATCGATACATAAACAGAACCCCAAATTACCCCAAAGACAAACCCCGCACCTAGGGTTAATATCGAACCCGGTAAAAAGGCAACAGTTGCCACAATATACAGGAGCATAAATACTCCCGCCCCCCAGCCGCCTAAGCTGTCTATCCACTTGATCGCATTTCTTAATATATCTTGAATTGCCAACATTTTTGCCAAACTCACCTTATAACTTATCCGCTAATTAGCCAGGAATTATCATTGATTTTACTTGACAGATTCCCGGCTTTATGGTAGGCAATAGTCAAGGGTATGAGCCTAAACTAGCCCCAAAATCATCATGTTAAAGCACCTCCACAACTAGAACCGCAGCCCGCAGTACAACCATAGCAATATGCTTCAGTGTGGACGGTTTCAATGATATCTAAACTGTCAGCTTCCAGAAGTGTTTGAACTGTGATATTTTGACCATCAGGGGTTCTGGCGGGTCGATTTTCCATCTGGTTAAAATCACAGTCGTAGACATTTCCCAGATAATCAATTGATAATTCATTCCGACACATGAGATTTTCCACGGTATCAGGATTATAGTTATCCGCCAAAAAATCTAAGTATTTATCGTGGAGTTTTTGACGCTGTAAAAATAACTTAGTGCGACCTATGGGAAGGTTGGTAATGGTGAGAAGTTGATTAAACTCAATATCGAATTTCTCTCGCAGATAGACCTTATAGGCTTGTTGTAGGTTTTCCTGTTGGGGGGGTAGGGAAAAGCTGTCTGAGGTGGGTAAAGCTGGGTTATAGACTAGATCTAAAATTAGATCCGGCGCGTGACCATATCCTAATTGGTTGAGTTTTTGAATGGCGGCGATCGAGTCTTGATAAACCCCTGAACCTCTCATGCGATCGACATTATCTTGCAAATAGCAGGGTAAAGATGCTATAATCCTGACTTGGTGGTGGCTACAGTAGGCGGGGATATCCTCAAATCCCTTAACAAAATAAATAGTTAAGTTGGAACGGACAATTACTTGTTTATTGAGGGATTTCGCCACTTCTAATAATGGCTTAAAACCATAATTCATTTCGGGCGCACCACCAGTTAAGTCCACAGTTTCAATTTGTGGAAAACGCCGAATTAACTCAATTAATTGTTCACAAATTTCTGGGGTTAATTCTTCGGTGCGTCGGGGACCAGCTTCTACATGACAATGAGTACAGGCGAGGTTACAGCGTTTTCCTAGATTAATCTGTAAAACCCTAATCGAGTTTTTGGTTAAAGGGGATTTAATTGTTTTGTGAAATGGTGCGATCGTGGTCTGAATCATGATTAATTGGCTAGTACTATGATGATCAGTTATTGTAACAACTATCTAGCTAAAATTACCGGAAATTTGGAAAACACAAGTTTCTCAAGTGTTCCCCAAGTTTACCTCAGATACCATATCTATGCCATGGTTATATATCACCTCATATAACTTAAATTTTGATGAGACTAAGCCGAAAAATCCCTGAAAATTTTTAAAATTATCCCATGTTTGGTAATCCCGGATACAGTAAATCAGGAGAGATGATATAAATGCAAATCTTTGACCCAGAATCAAAAGAAGTTTTTTTATGGGAATGTTTATTAGTTTTGGTGATACTATACAATTTTATTGTTATCCCATTTCGTATAGCTTTTGATACCACTACTTCCCATTTATGGTTAGGGATAGATTTAGCCGCAGACTTAATTTTCATCATGGATATTTTCCTAAGATTTAGGATGGCATATATTGACCAAGGAGAATGTATTACAGACCTGCAAAAAATCGCTCAAAATTACCTGGCTACATATTTGAAAATGAACCTAGCCGCTAGTCTCCCCCTGGATTTAATGGCTAGGCTATTTTTTCCTCAATTATCAGTATTGATATTGGCTATCCTCAGAATACCGAGGCTGTTGAGACTGTCGCAATTTTTTAGAATTTTTCGGCGATGGGAGACTAATGTTGAAATTAATCCAGCCCTAGTGCGTATGACTGAGTTAGTGCTGATTATATTTCTGATTGATCATTGGGTCGCCTGTATCTGGTTTTGGATTGGTAAGTCAATGATTGCTTACGGAGACTCTTGGTTAATTAATTCTAACTTAGATACAGCCCCCATAGCTACCCAATATATGAAATCTCTATATTGGTCAATTACTACTTTAACAACTGTCGGTTATGGCGATATTACCCCCACCAGTAACTTAGAAATTGCATTTACTTTAATTGTCATGATTTTGGGGGTGTCTATGTATGCGTTTATTATTGGTAATGTGGCTTCTGTGGTCAGTAGTTTAGATGCTAGTCAGGCTAGGTTTAGAGAACAACTTGATCAAGTTCAGTCTTATATGCGCGATCGCAAAATTCCGGCTTTTTTACAGGCGCAGGTTAGGGACTACTATCAATATCTGTGGGAATGCAACCGAGACACATCATTTGACCGGGACTTTCTCGATGAAATTCCCAATTCTTTAAAAACTAAAATTTATCTGTATTTATATCAGGAATTATTGGAAAAAGTCCCCCTATTTAAAAATGCTGATCCAGCTTGTATTGAAGCCTTAGTGGTTAAACTAAAACCGAGAATATTGCCACCAAATGACTATATAATTAGGGAGGAACAGTTAGGACATGAAATGTATTTTATCCAGCGGGGAGAAGTGCAAGCCTTTTCCGAAAAAACCGGAAAAGTATATAGAATCATGTCAGCGGGGTCATTTTTTGGCGAAATTGCTCTAGTTTATTCTACCCGTCGCACTGCGTCCGTTAAAACCCTCAGCTATTGTGAGCTTTTTGTGCTGTTAAAAGAAGATTTCGACAGTGTTTTAGACAACTATCCTCATTTTGCTAAACAAGTTAAAGAAATCGCCCAACAGCGTTATAATACTGAATAATTAATCACAGAATTTATAACAATTCTTGAACTGGTGGGATGCTAGAGTTATTACTAGGTTGAGCATTAATATCAAATCGATTCATAATATATATAACTCCCGCCGCAATAAAAAGCCCTAAAACTAAGCCAATAACTACTAGAGACAAAAAGGAATTTTTGAGATTTTTAACTACTCGTGGATCATATTCATTAAATTGCAGGTCTTCGATATCTGATTCCGAGGGATGATGGATATTGTTTAACCCATTGGGGGATTGATTATCTTTATGAGAATTAGGGTTCTGATGAGAAAATGGATTCATGAGCTACTTTTGTTGGTGTCAACAAGATAAGATGAGACAACATATAATTATATCATACTTATTGATTAATGACACCAATCTAAAATTAACATATCAGGGTCAGAATTATGAGCTATAGTTAAGCCTTCAATGCGGTTAGAAGCAACTGTTACCTGATATCCCTCTAGGGTGATGAGTTCCGATGCGATAAATTCAGCTAGTTTAGGGTCATCTTCTACCAGAAGTAGGTTTAACTTTGGCTTTGGTGAGTTCTCCCTGTGCTAGTCCGGTGTTATTTGCGGTATTAGCAGGGGCGGCGGAGAGGGGTTATCAACTGCTCGGAACCCTGACTATGGTGAGTTATGCTCTGGGATATACTCTGTTGATTTTCCTAGCTAGTTTGTTTACTGGATTAGCAAAACAAAGCAAGCGGTTGTTAAACCATTCTGAAGGTATTATCCGCTTTGGTAGTGTGGCTTTAATGATGACAGGTGCTTACTATATCTTGACGGTAACTAAATGGTTTTTATGCGGTTATATTACTTCCCATAAATCAAGCCAGCTATAAATGTTGTCAGTTAAGTTTATAGGGCTGCTATGGTATGATAAAAAAATCCCCCCAGCAGTTGGGGGGGAATGATTAATTAGGTATTGAATTGGTTAAATTGGTTAATTCTCAGACAGGGACTTACCGATGATGGGAGCATTTAGAGAAACCAATTCTTGAGTATTGGTAGCAATGGGATTATTCTTAACCAAAGTGGGGACAGACTGCCGCATTAAAGCGGTAAGTTGAGTTGTGGTTGAATCATACATTTGTGTTACCACTTTGGGATATAACCCAATGCCAATTATGGGCACTAATAAACAGGCGATAACAAATACCTCGCGGGGTTCTGCATCTACCAGTTTTTCGTGGGAGGTTAGTTCCTGATTTTCGGGACCATAGAGAATTTCCCGCAGCATGGACAGCAGATAAATGGGGGTAATAATTACACCAACTGCAGCCAGGAAGACGACTAGCACTTTAAATGTGGCATTGTAAGCATCACTGGTAGCGATACCAATAAACACCATTAATTCAGCCACAAACCCACTCATTCCGGGTAAGGCTAGAGATGCCATTGAACAAGTAGTCCACATGGCAAAAACTTTCTTCATCTTTAAACCAACCCCTCCCATTTCATCTAACATGAGGGTATGGGTGCGGTCATAAGTACAGCCGACCAGGAAGAATAAACTAGCCCCAATTAAGCCATGGGAAATCATCTGCAACATGGCACCACTGAGGCCTATTTCTGTGAATGAGCCCATACCAATTAACACAAACCCCATGTGAGAAATTGAGGAATAGGCGATTTTTCGTTTGAGGTTGCGTTGGGCAAAAGAAGTGAAGGCGGCATAGACGATGTTAACTACGCCTAAAATCACTAAAATGGGGGCGAAGGTGGCATGGGCATCGGGTAGCATTCCCACATTCA
Organism: Limnospira sp. PMC 289.06; assembly: GCF_032350395.1. Classification (NCBI taxonomy): domain Bacteria; kingdom Bacillati; phylum Cyanobacteriota; class Cyanophyceae; order Oscillatoriales; family Sirenicapillariaceae; genus Limnospira; species Limnospira sp. PMC 289.06. Next base: position 34,556 of record NZ_JARPLC010000036.1, on the reverse strand, counting down.
TGCGTAGCAAGGCATAACCGCCCATTTTTAGGAGGATACCCGCTAGTAACATATGGGCGGGGGCGGTAGCTTCCCCGTGGGCATCAGGTAGCCAGGTATGAAGGGGAAAAATGGGTAATTTGACCCCATATGCAATCAGAAACCCACCATACAGGAGTAATTCTAGTTTAATGGGAAAGTCCTTAATGGCGATCGCCTGCATATCAAAGGTAACAGTATCGCCATAGAAGGCCATAGTCAGGGCTGCGACCAAAATAAACAGGGAACCGCCTGCGGTATACAAAATAAACTTAGTAGCCGCATACAGGCGCTTTTTACCGCCCCAAATTGAAAGAATTAGGTAAACGGGAACTAATTCCAACTCCCAAACCAGGAAGAATAACAACATATCCTGGACAGCGAAAACGGCAATCTGACCGCCATACATCGCCAACATTAGGAAGTAGAAAAGTTTGGGCTTTAAAGTGACTGGCCAAGCTGCTAAAATCGCGAGGGTGGTGATAAATCCGGTGAGGATAATCAGGGGCATAGATAAGCCATCAGCCCCCACGGACCAACTCAAACCGATTTCGGGTAGCCAGTCATAACGTTCTACCAACTGTAAACCGGGGGTATTCAAGTCATACCCAGTACAGAAGGCATAAACAATAATTGAAAAGTCAATCAATCCCACGATTAGGGCATACCAGCGCACCGTTTTACCATCTTTATCAGGGATAAAGGGTAAAAACAGTGATGCCACAATGGGAAACAGAATTGTAATCGTCAGCCAAGGAAAATTAGCCATTGTCATGTTTAGTTGTCCTTTCACGCTTAGGACAAAAGCGCCAATCATTCACTACAAGATTGGGAAAGTGTTGTGAATCTAATGGTTAGTTAAACCGGAGATTTTCCACTTCCCCAAATTACGGAAACACGGAGGTAATTGCAGTTAGCCAATGCCGGAAAATACGACAAAGCCGAGGACTGCTACAAATACAATTAGGGCGTAAAATTGGGCGCGACCATTCTCTAAGTATTTGAGACCTTCTCCGGTGACTAAAGCCACTAAACCTGTTAAGTTAACGGCACCATCAACAACTCGATAGTCAACTTCGAGAATTTGACGGGCGAGGCGGCGACTTCCTTTGACAAATAGGAGGTCGTTAATATCGTCGAGATACCATTTGTTGAGGGAGAATTGGTAAAGAGGTTGGATTTTTTGAGCGATCGCATTTGGAGCTATTTGATGTTTCAAGTACATCAAGGATGCCAAAGTAATACCAATCAAAGCAATGCCAACGGAACTCCCCGCCATAATCACAAATTCGCCGAGTTCAAACTCAGCCAACTGTTCCATCACCTCAGCTATTGACTCCCCGGGAGCGTGAATAAACATCTCGAAATAGTTATTAAAGGGAGTTCCTAATAACCCAATAAACACAGAGGGAACAGCTAAAGCCATCAAAGCAATAGTCATAGTCCAGGGAGACTCATGGGGAGTATCACTATGACCATGACCGTGATCATGACCATGACCATGATCATCGCTATGTAGTTCCTCTGGGTTCATCGCACCCGGACCAAAGGCATAATTAGGGCCATTAGCCGCCGCCGTTAGCTGTTGCTGTATGGTTGTATCATTACCCCGAAATTGACCTTCAAAGGTGCTGAAATACATACGGAACATATAAAATGCCGTAATACCAGCCGTTAGCCAGCCTACCACCCACAGGGCAGGATTAGAAGCAAAGGCACTGCTGAGAATCTCATCTTTTGACCAGAAGCCAGCAAAGGGAGGAATGCCGCAAATAGCCAGAGTCCCAATCAAAAAGCAGGTGCTAGTAATGGGCATATATTTCCGCAGTCCCCCCATTAGTCGCATATCCTGGGCTAAAACCGGGTCGTGTCCGACTACGGCTTCCATACCATGAATAACCGAACCCGAACACAGGAACAACATTGCCTTAAAATAGGCGTGGGTCATTAGGTGGAAGAGTCCGGCGCTATAAGCACCGACACCCATTGCCATGACCATATAGCCTAGCTGGGAAATGGTGGAGTAGGCGAGTCCTTTTTTGATGTCGTTTTGGGTGATGGCGATACTAGCGCCTAAAAAGGCAGTAAAGCAACCAGTCCAGGCGATCGTAGTCATCACCACGGGGATACCCTCAAACACGGGGTACATTCTGGCGATCAGGAATACCCCAGCCGCTACCATGGTGGCGGCGTGAATGAGAGCAGAAATGGGGGTCGGGCCTTCCATTGCGTCAGGAAGCCAAACATGGAGGGGAAATTGAGCGGATTTGGCTACGGGACCCAAGAACACTAGGATGGCAAATATAGCAGCCAGCGCCCCACTAATGGACCCGCTTTCTACTAGGTATTCTAGGCGAGACCCCATTAACTCAAATTCAAAGGTGTTAGTCGCCCAATACAGACCGAGGATGCCTAACAGCAGACCAAAGTCACCGACACGGTTAGTGATGAAGGCTTTTTGACAGGCATCTGCTGCTGGTTTGCGATCGTACCAAAACCCGATCAGTAGGTAGGAAGATACCCCTACCAATTCCCAGAAAATATAGACTTGTAGCAGGTTGGGACAAACTACCAGACCCAACATAGACGAGCTAAATAGGCTCAGATAGGCATAAAAACGAACATATCCTGGATCATGAGCCATATAGCCGTCGGTGTAGACCATGACCAATAGGGCTACAGTGGTGACGATCGCCAACATCACAGCGGTCAGATGGTCAATTGTGTAGCCCATACTGATTTTAAAGTCTCCAGCCGCCGCCCACTCAATTATATGAGTGTAGGATTCATGGCCGTTGATTTGACTGGCTAGGAGAGCAAAGGACAAAACCATTGATGCACCTAACAGGGAAATCAGGAATATAGCGCTTCCCTGTCTAATTTTGTTAGTGGCTTTGTTCAATGAGATTAGCCCTATGCCCACCAGCATCGCACCAAAGAGGGGCAACACCGGAATTAACCAGGCATATTGATAAAGGGGTTCCATAACTGATGACAGCTTTATACTTCTTAACAAATGGGTTAAACCGATCCCAATTGTGACACAGAGTTTGTCGCTTCTGAATAAATATCCATCTTTTTCAACCAAAGTCCCTAAAAATGGTCCACTGACACCCCCAGATAGATAGACTCAAATAAGTTGACATACCTATTATCATAGACTATACTCAATCCATGCAGTCAAGGATAACCCAGGATCAAAAAAAAATCACAGCCTGAAACCCTTACTGTGTAGTGGATTTAGACAATCTCGAAAAAAAGTTTGCCCAAAGGCTTAACAAAACTTTACTCTTTGAGTATAATTCACTAACAAGCAAGCAATAGGTATTTATTCTCACACTGACCATGAGCAGTCAAATTCCCTGGCTAACAGCAATTATCCTATTTCCCCTATTGGCATCCTTTGCCATTCCCCTAATTCCCGACCGAGAAGGCAAAACTATCCGCTGGTATGCCCTAGGAGTCGGTTTGATAGACTTAGTTCTGACAATTGTATGCTTTTGGACTAACTACAATCTCAACGATTCAACATTCCAACTAGCCGAAACCTATAGTTGGATTCCCCAATTAGGGCTGAACTGGTCAGTGGCAGTAGATGGCCTATCAATGCCCCTAATCGTACTAACAGGTTTCGTTAATACATTAGCTATTCTAGCCTCCTGGCGCGTCACCAACAAGCCCAGACTATTTTATTTTCTCTTATTAGTGCTGTACTCCGCCCAAATGGGAGTATTCGCAGCCCAAGACCTGCTATTATTCTTCCTGATGTGGGAACTAGAACTGGTTCCCGTTTATATCCTGATTTCCATCTGGGGTGGAGCAAAGCGCCTCTATGCAGCGACTAAATTCATTCTATATACTGCCCTAGGTTCCATCTTCATCCTAGTCGCCGCCCTAGCAATGGCATTCTACGGCTCCAACCTCAGTTTCGACATTAGTACCCTCGCTCACAAAAACTATCCCCTAGCCTTAGAATTATTCTTGTATGCAGGCTTCCTAATTGCCTTCGCCGTCAAACTCCCTATCTTCCCTCTCCACACATGGCTACCTGATGCTCATAGCGAAGCATCCGCGCCTGTATCCATGATTTTAGCGGGTGTTCTCCTGAAAATGGGTGGTTACGGCTTAATCCGCATGAACATGGAAATGCTACCCAACGCTCACCTGTATTTTGCCCCAATTCTGGCAATTCTAGGAGTAGTTAATATTGTCTACGGTGCATTAAGCGCCTTTGCTCAAGATAACCTCAAACGTCGATTAGCTTGTTCCTCTATCTCCCACATGGGTTTTGTCCTCCTGGGTATTGCTTCCTTAACTGAATTGGGACTTAACGGCGCAGTTCTGCAAATGATTTCCCACGGTTTAATCGCCGCCATGCTGTTCTTCCTAGCAGGTGTTACTTACGAACGTACCCACACCCTATCAATGTCCAAATTGGGCGGTATGGCTAAAGATATGCCTAAAGTGTTTGCCCTATTCACTGCTGGTTCAATGGCTTCTTTAGCACTACCTGGAATGAGTGGTTTTGTCGGAGAATTAACTATCTTCCTCGGCATCACAACTAGCGATATCTACAGTTCCAACTTCAAAATTGTAGTCATCGGTTTAGCTGCTGTCGGTCTAATTTTAACCCCCATTTATTTACTCAACCTATTGCGGGTGGTGTTCTACGGTGAAAATAGTGGCGGATTCAACATTGAAAAATATCTAGGAGATGCCAAACCTCGCGAAGTGATGATTGCCACCTGTCTACTGTTACCAATTATCGGGATTGGTTTATATCCGAAAGTAGCGACTCAAACCTATGATGTAAAAACTGTTGAAGTTGCTTCTCAAGTGCGTGAAATATTCCCGGTATTTGCTCAACAACAACGCGGTTCAGTGCTTTACTCAGGCGGGTTTGTAGCTCCCAAAATCGCTCCCGAAACCTCTGTAGAAGCTCTCCTACCTACTAACGATTCTAACGCCTAGAATCCTCTGTAATTAACCGCTAAATCAACAAATAAATAAAGACGGAAGGTTGGTAATATCTTCCGTCTTTTAATTTCGCAGAAACCAGATTGATCAAGATATCTCAGTGTTTCTGATTAGTTGTAATTAGCGGATTAAACTAACTCATCCTAAGTTAGTGTCCAATTCCCACATATTGGAAACCAAGTTCTTGGAGTTTTTTGCGGTCTAAGAAATTCCGACCATCGATGATAACAGGAGTGTGCATAGATTTAACCATTTTGGCATAGTTAAGGTTTTGGAACTGTTCCCAATCGGTTACTAAGACCAAAGCATCACAACCATCAGCCATCAATTCTGGGTCGGTTTCCACCATCACGTTAGACAGACCATGACGCATTCCGCTTTGGGAAATAATCGGGTCATAGGCTTTCACCCTGGCTCCCAAACGGCTGAGTTGTTCAATCAAATTTAAAGCCGGTGCATCCCGCATATCATCAGTATCGGGCTTAAAGGTTAACCCCAGTAAACCAACGGTTTTACCTTTGAGAATTTTGAGAACTTGCTGCAATTTTTCGATCGCAATTACCCGCTGCTGATCATTGACCTCCACGGCTGATTTCAACAGTTTGGCATCATAATTATAATCATCGGCGGTATGAATTAAAGCCGACACATCTTTAGGGAAACAGGAGCCCCCCCAACCAATACCAGCTTGCAGGAATTTGTTACCAATACGGGAGTCTAAACCGATACCAGTGGCTACCTGTTTAACATCAGCACCAACGCGATCGCAAATATTGGCGATTTCATTAATAAAACTGATTTTAGTCGCCAGGAAGGAATTAGCCGCATATTTGACCATTTCCGCCGAACTTAAATCAGTCATCACCACCGGAACCGGAGGTAAATCGGGATCATCAGCATATTTACGATCTACAATGGGTTGATATAATTCCTGCATCAGACCCAAAGCCTTTTGGCTATTGCTTCCCAACACAATGCGATCGGGATTAAAAGTATCAAAAATCGCCGAACCTTCCCGCAGAAATTCCGGGTTACTAACCACATCAAACTGCAATTCTCCCGCCGACCCAGAAGTTCCTTGTTCCTTTTGTTGTTCAGTAAAACCATCAAGAACAATCATCCGCACCCAGTCCCCCGAACCGATAGGAACCGTAGACTTATTCACCACCACCTTATAACCCGATCCACGGGTCAAATTAGCACCAATTCCTCGCGCCACTGCTTCCACATATCGAGTGTCACTTTCTCCTGTTGGTAGGGGAGGGGTTCCCACCGCAATAAACAAAATATCCCCATGTTCAACCCCAGCTTTCAGGTCAGAAGTAAAAGACAACTTCCCAGACTCCGCACAGGACTTCATCAACTCCGAAAGTCCCGGCTCATAAATTGGGGACTGTCCCGACTTCATCAACTTAACCTTTTCTTCGTTGTTGTCCACACAAATCACATCATGACCTGTATGAGCCAAACAAACCCCGGTTACTAAACCCACATATCCAGTACCGATTACACAAACACGCATACAAACTTCCTCAAATGATTGATACAACAGGAGTTATAGCAGTGCCATGATTTATTAGCACAACCATTTAGAATTGTAGAAGACCCATCAATCGGCAATTACCTAAATTACTTACTCTCAAGGATAACCCGACTCCGAAAATCTTCAATGGTTAGCTTGAGTCCATCATTTAAATGTACCGTCGGTTCCCAATCCAGATACTTCTTAGCTTTGGTAATATCCGGTTGTCGCTGCTTCGGATCATCTTGGGGTAAGGGTTTATATTGAATCTCAGCATCAGGATTAATCATCTGTTGAATTTTGGTAGCCAACTCCAAAATCGTATATTCTCCCGGATTACCCAAATTCACTGGCCCTATATAGTCCCCATTCATCAGGCGAATCAGTCCTTCCACCAAATCCGAAACATAGCAAAAACTGCGGGTTTGGGAACCATCACCATAAACCGTTAAAGGAATTCCCCGGATAGCTTGGACAATAAAATTGCTCACCACCCGTCCATCATTTTCCAGCATACGGGGTCCAAAAGTATTAAAGATGCGCGCCACCCTAATATCTACGTTATTTTGATGGTAGTAGTCAAAAGCCAGAGTTTCCGCCACCCGCTTCCCCTCATCATAACAGGAACGGGGACCAATACAGTTAACATTACCCCGATACTCTTCAGTTTGGGGGTGAACATCTGGATCTCCGTAAACTTCCGAGGTGGAAGCCAGCAAAAATCGAGCCTTGACCCGTTTGGCTAAACCCAGCATATTCAAGGTCCCCATGACATTAGTTTTAATGGTCTTGACCGGGTTGTATTGATAATGTACAGGGGAAGCAGGACAAGCCAAGTGATAAATCTGATCCACCTCTAGGCGAATTGGCTCAGTGATATCATGGCGGATCAGTTCAAAATAAGGATTCCCAATCCATTTAAGAATATTATCCTTATTCCCCGTGAAAAAGTTGTCCAGACACAGAACATCGTGTTTCTGCTCCATTAGTCGGTCAATCAAATGGGAACCAATAAATCCGGCTCCACCCGTTACTAATATTCTCATACCCTCAACTCCTAGTTGGCTGAATGCTCTAAACTGTAGATGTTATAGTTGGTTTAGGCTTAACTTGGTGGCCATGTACACCAACTCATCTCTTGTCTAAGATACAATCCAGTTTACTCTTAACAGAACTGACATGATTACAATTACCCAACCTCAGCTTGAGTTGGAGGAGTTTCTGAAACTTCCAGAAACTAAGCCAGCGTCAGAATTTATCAATGGAGAAATTACTCAGAAAGTTATGCCACAGGGAGAACATAGCAGACTACAGGGGAAACTTGGCGGCGCGATTAATCAGGTAACAGAAACAGACAAAATTGCTTATGCCTTTCCTGAATTGCGCTGCACTTTTGATGGCAGGTCAATTGTACCAGATATTTCTGTATTTCGCTGGTCAAGAATTCCTCGCGAACCTTCTGGGAGAATTGCTAATCGCTTTACAACATATCCTGACTGGTGTATTGAAATTTTATCACCAGAACAAAACCTGACTAGAGTGCTGTCTAAGTTGTTATTGTGTTCAAGAAATGGTACGGAGCTGGGATGGTTAATTAATCCAGATGAAGATGGCAGTGTGATTCTGGTGTTTCCTGAACAAAAAATAGAGTTGTATGAGGGAGATACTGTGCTACCTGTTTTGGATTGTCTCCAGTTGGAATTAACACCTAATCAAATTTGGGGATGGTTGAGTTTTGATTGAGCTATCCCCAATTTATGGGTATATTTCATTGAATAATGGTAGATTTAGGTCAACTCTTCTGGGTTGACCAATGATGAATCTTGAGGTAGTCCTAAACTCAATATAAAAGCCTTAGAATAACGAGCTTGCTCCCAATTTTTTGCTACTCTAATTTGTTGAGTGGTTAATCCCTGAGCATTTTGCAGGTTAGCGCCTTGTAAATGGGCTTCTTCAAAATTAACTCCGGTTAAATTAGCATCTTTAAGATTGACTCCCCGCAGGTTGGCTCGTTTAAAGTTAGCATCCTGAAGATAGGCTCCCTGAAGGTTTGCACCTTTTAAATTGGCTTCTTGAAAGTTGGCTCCTTGTAAGTTTCCTAAAATGTAGGCTCCCTGTAGGTTGGCTTGCTGTAAATTAGCTTCTAATAAATTGACTCCCTGAAGTTCAGCATTTTGTAGGTTGGCTGCATTTAGGTTGACTTTCTGGAGTTGGGTGAGTAGAAAAAAACATTCCTGTAAATTGGCTTTCCATAGGTTAGCGCCTTGCAGTTGTGTGAGTTCAAAGGTACTGCCTTTTAGGTTGGCTTCCTGTAGTTTAGCGGTTTTCAGATTGGCTTCTTTAAAGTCGGTGTCTACCAAGGTGACTTGTTCGAGATCAGCCATTGGTAAAGATAAGCCTTTAAGACTTACTCCGTCTTTGGATAATTCTTCTAAGGCTTTAATGCGAGCATGGCTAATTTTAATGCCTTGAGCTGAGTCAATTACTTGCCATGCTTCGTAATGAGATTTCTTTTTTCCTTGTCTGACATAAATTACTAATGCTGTGACAATACTGATGCTTTCAAATGTGCCAAGTATTCTTGACTTTTCTAGGGCATTTATAAAGAATTTACCCCATTCGGTGTTGGCTTGTAGGGTATCTTCTATATATAGAATGGCAGAAATTAACAGGAAAACAGCTACTAAAATTAACAAGATTTCTATCAATTCTCGCAGTAGTTTAGCCAGGGATCTTATCAGTTTAGATAGTTGTCTGCGGTTGAAGATTTTGGCTAACTGCAATTTTAATCTATTCATAATTGGATTGGTTAATATATATTGAGTATAAAATGTGACCAACTAGGTGTTCGTATAATTTACTATCTATTATAAATCTAATGTCACGATAAATATCAGGACTAAAAGTGCATCCCTAAAGGTGACTAGGAGGCTCATCCCCTATAGTCCTGTAACTTGTCCTGGGAGTATTTGTGGGTGGTTATACCCATGATGGGCATAACCCCTTATTGTATTGTGGTTCTTTACAAAAGGTTGGGATTTATAAAATTTGCTCAAAATTGCGTAAATTTTTGATAAGGGGACAGAGAATCTTGAGCAAATCCAGAAGCAATATGCTATTGATTTAAATATAGAACTATTACTATAGAATTGATTAAATGAATACTACTAACGATAACAAACCGCCAAAATACCAAAATGTGATGGAGATTTGGGTAGATGAAGAAATTGATCGTCAGTTAAAGCGTCTGTCGGAGAATTTACTAAAGTATATTAGTCGGGTGGAAGTAGCAACCTACGCTCTTAATCGTCTGCCGCCGTTGTATGCGTCTTGTCAGGAGGGTAGAAACAAACAGGAGCAACGAGCGAAAACCTACAGAAGTAAAATACAGGAAACGGTGCGTCAGGCGATCGCTGCTGTTCAGCGAGATCCAATTAGATTGTCTACGCCGTTGATATCTCCCGAAGAAGTCCAGTATGAACAAACTATCCGGGAGCTAATAGATTTGTTACCCAAACAAACAGATGCTCGTAACAGTGCAATTAAATTGCTCAAGGATGCGATCGCACCATTAGCATCTCCCCAGAGTCGTCCTACTCCTCCTCCCCCTCCGGCTCGCAGAACTGTAGCGGGTCGGACAGTTCCCAGTGAACCGCTTTTGAGTCACCGAGATATGATTCAAGAGCAGCTTAGAATTGCTCAAACGGTGAACCGTAATCCCTATGAGTCATAGGGAAGGGGGAAAATAGGCGATCGCAGTTGGTGACCAAATCGAAGAACAGCTTAAACTGACAAAAAAAAGCCAGCTCTGATGATGCTGACGTAGCCAAATCAACTTCAGACTCCCTTGACCTTTGTTAATCATCAGTAAGAGCGAAAAATCTCGCCCCTACTGATGACCGGCTATTGGTTTGGGGAGTTAGTCTGCTGGGGACAGTTTATAACCAGCCAAAAATGTGACCAACAAACCAACCGTAAAGCACAAAAAATAGCAATCCTTCCCATTGTGTTACCTGTTTATCTTGGGTGACAAAGAAAAACAGTAAAGTCGCCGCCAGCATGACCGGAAGAGCATTAATTAAGATATCATCAGGGATATCTAAAGGTTTAATCAGTCCCGGCACTCCCATAACGATTAAGGAGTTAAAAATATTGGAGCCGACCACATTTCCGATCGCCACTTCTGCATCGCCTTTTCTAGCGGCAGAAATGGTGACCACTAATTCGGGTAAAGATGTCCCCAACGCCACGACAGTAACTGCAATAATCTCAGTTCCCAGATTGAAGATTTCCGAGAGTTTAATAATTGATTCAATGGTATAGTTAGCGCCGACAAAGATAAAAACAGCTCCCAAAACCACAATCGCCACATTCACAATAACAAATCGAGTCGAGTTAACCTCATCGTCAACTTCAGGGTTATTATTCTGTTGACCTTCTCGGATAATATAAACCAGATAAATCAAAAATCCGATGAGACATAACAGAGCTTCTCCGGTAGAAAAAACATCATCACTAATGGTAAAATAGAGCAGAATAGCGGAGCCCACCAACATAGGTAAATCCACAGAAATCAGGTCATAATTAATCTTCATCGGACTACTGATAACGGCGGCGACCCCAACAATCAGAAAAATGTTAGTAATATTAGAACCAATAACATTACTAGCTACAATTTCTGAGGTATCTCGATAAACGGCTACCAGAGAAGAAACCAGTTCGGGAAGAGAGGTACCGATCGCCACAATGGTCACGCCCACAATAAAGGGACTCAATCCGAAAAATAGCCCCAGTTTACTAGCTGATTCTGTAAAGGAATCGGAAGCATAGATCAGAACCGCGAGACTAACTGCAAAAATCCCTATCCAAATAAGTGCTTCTAACATTTTGACTGCCTGTTGTCGATCAAGTAAATAGTGAGCCCCAAGAGAGCGCGGTTTAATTTAGGTCAATGTTCTATTTTATATGGCTTGTGTATATTTGGGTAAATGTAGATTATGTTCTGTGAAAAAAGACAGATTTAATAGTCCATAAATCCACATAACTTAACCGCGAATAGTTGACCTAATGCGATAAAATCAGCCAGTATGGATGTTGATCACCCTTGGGGATGGTCAAAGGGCCGATTTGTATATAATCGGTGAAAAATATCATCTTTTCTGTAATTCAAGCACTGCGTAATCGGCAGCCCAAAATTATGTCTTCTCTAATTCAACAGATGCGATCGCGATTTGAAACAGCCCTAACTGATGCCTTTGGGGAAACCGTCAGTGGGACTGATCCATTAATAGTTAACAGCAGTAACCCCAAATTCGGGGATTATCAGTGCAACGTCGCCATGTCCCTCACCAAAAAGCTCAAAAGTAACCCTCGCCAGATAGCGGGAACCATTATAGAGCATCTTCAAATTGATGATATCTGCTCCCCTCCAGAAATTGCCGGACCTGGGTTTATCAATTTGCGCCTCAAATCAGAGTACCTGGAAACCCAACTTAATGCTAAATTAACTGACCCTCGGCTGGGAATCGCCCCCAATCGAGACCCACAAAAGGTGATTGTAGACTTTTCTAGCCCCAATATTGCCAAAGAAATGCACGTTGGTCATTTGCGATCGACCATTATCGGGGACTGTATCGCTCGGATTTTGGAATTTGAAGGTCATCAGGTGCTACGACTCAATCACGTTGGCGACTGGGGGACACAATTCGGGATGTTGATTAGTTACCTACAGGAAAAATACCCCTCAGCCTTAACTACTGCTGATGTTTTAGATATTGGCGATTTAGTCGAGTTTTACCGTCAAGCCAAAAAGCGCTTTGATGAGGATGAAGAGTTTAAAGAAGCCTCTCGCGAGCAGGTAGTCCGTTTACAATCAGGAGCCGAGGATAGTCGCCGCGCGTGGGAATTGCTTTGTGAGCAGTCTCGTCGGGAGTTTCAACAAATTTATGATCGCCTTGATATTAAACTCACAGAAAGGGGTGAATCATTTTATAATCCCATGTTGGCGGAAGTGGTGGCGGATTTGGAAGCATCTGGGTTATTGGTGGAAGACCAAGGCGCAAAATGCGTATTTTTAGAAGGATTTACCAATAAGGAAGGAGACCCCCTACCATTAATCGTGCAGAAGTCTAATGGCGGCTATAACTACGCTACTACGGATTTGGCGGCGGTGCGTCATCGGATTAACACTGAAGGTGCTACTCGTCTAATTTATGTCACTGATGCGGGTCAGGCTAATCATTTCGCCCAGGTGTGGCAGGTGGCCCGTCGGGTGGGGTGGATACCCGATGGGGTGGATGTGGTCCATGTTCCCTTTGGTCTGGTTAAGGGAGAGGATGGGAAAAAGCTAAAAACTCGGTCTGGGGAAACTGTTAGGCTGCGGGATCTTTTGGACGAAGCGGTTAAACGGGCTCAGGAGGATTTGGAAACTCGCCTACAGCAGGAAGGACGCGCAGAGTCTCCAGAATTTGTGCATCATGTGGCGGAGGTGGTTGGTATTGATGCGGTTAAATATGCTGATTTGAGTCAAAATCGCACCAGTGATTATATCTTTAGTTTTGATAAGATGCTCTCCCTACAGGGTAACACGGCCCCCTATATGTTATATGCCTATGTGCGGATTCAGGGGATTAGCCGTAAGGGGAGTATTGATTTTGAACAGGTGGGGGATAGGGCGAGTATTCATTTACAAGACCCTTCTGAGTTGACTTTGGCTAAACATTTACTACAATTACATGAGGTTATCGATGCGGTGGCCCAAGAGTTGTTGCCGAATCGATTGTGTCAGTATCTGTTTGAATTGAGCCAGAAGTTTAATCAGTTTTATGACCGCTGTCCAGTTTTGAAGGCCGATGAATGCGATCGCTCTTCTCGTTTAGCTTTGTGTCACTTAACGGCTGAAACTTTGAGGCTGGGTCTATCTCTATTGGGGATTTCGGTATTAGATCGAATGTAAGAGCTTGGCTTAAACTTTACAAATTTTTGCATAAAGTTCACACAAGATGCTTGTTTTTTATGCTTCTATAGGTTATTATATAACTTATAGAATCCGAAAATACCTTTACCTAACTGGGAAAAACGGATAACTAGACTAACTATTAAATTGGGTGGTCTACTCGATATTTGACTGGACACTGATAGGGGGCTTTTTTTAAAGTTCCCTTTTTTCATGGCTGGGAATGGTTGGCAGTGGACAGGAAATAATTATTAATTGTCAATTAATTACCCGTTTACCATTGCTTTTTTTCAATCGTATGGCTGTCGAGTTTCGGAATTATAATCTTCATAGGAGGGTGAGTTTCCCCCTAACTGAAGTCGATCGCGATCAGATGGTAGTCTCTGGGACGAGCGTTCTGGGGGTAAACTGGGTTTGTGGGAAGGGCGACCTTTACCCGTGAAGGTTCCCCAACCGACACGGATACCTGCGACAAGACTCCCTGTGCCGATTTTTAGTTGTTTGGCTTGTTGTTTAGCACTGCTAATACTGCGATCAACTTGTTTAACTACTTGGTTGGCACTTTGGACTCCTTCGGCTACATCATCAGTCAGATCGCTAATTTCCATCCCGGTTAGGCGAATGGCCTCTAGGGTGGGAGGAAATTCCCTCGACAGGGTATCAGCTAATTTTTCGACGCTGCGTGCTGCTCTCCCCAAGGCGAGTATGGCGGGGAGTGCTGCAATTAATAAGGCGGTGAGGCTGACTGCAACCAATAATAGGGACAGTCCTACCCAAAAAATAGGATCAAGCACAACAATGGTAAAATTCGGCGAGAAGGGACAAGACTATGATATCGAAATTGGCGATCGCCAATGTTGATCGACCCTTGTATCTTTAGACGATATTTTGGGCTTTTTAACGGCGATCGCTTTTCGTCTCCTGGGGTTCAGCCAAATTCCGACTCTCAAGTTCCGATAGAGTCTGACGTTCGATCTGACTTGCTTCTAGTCCGGCGGCGATCGCTTCTTTAAGTCGCACTAGGGTATCATCCCAACTCCGCCAAGCTGATGCTGACACTCGTTCAGCTTGATTTTGGACTGTGGTTGATACATCTTCCGCTAACTCCGGGAGAGTCGCCGCTGATTTTTTTAATAGTTTTCGAGTCTCGCGACCAGAGCGCGGCGCAATCAGTAAACCCACTACTGTACCAAGGGCCGACCCAATCACTAGACCACTAACAAATAATCCAGAACGGTTTTTTGACATATTTTTTGAGCAATATCTGTAAATTCATCTTAGGCAATTTGTTCAACCTTGAAAAGTGACATACTACCGAGCCAGTCCCCTATTTGATTCTATCTCCTGCGTCGTTGCCACCGCCACAGGCCTAGGCCCAAATTTAACAGGGTTAATATTTTCTGAAGCTGTTGGATTTGGATCTCCAGACGCGAATATCGCCCTTTCAGATTAGAACTGAGGACCTGTTGCTTTTCAAAAACATGGGTGGTCTGTTGCAGAACCGTATTTACCCGTCGGTCTAGCAAAAGTATCCGGCGTTCTAGGCGTTCTAGTTTATAATGAAGTCTCCAAGTCCGTCGGGCTAAATAAAAACAGCCCATAGCAATGGCGACATTCATTAAAACAACAATCCACATTTTTCTGGTTCAGTTACATACAAGACATTATACAAGATGAGTGGTTGAATTTAAACCATAGGGGGTGACTTTTGATACAATAGTAGTAGGAAAGTCTGCTTAGTATTTATTCCTAGTTTTAAGTTGACTTGATGCCTGACCATAACAGCAGCAGTTAACCTGCTTGGTCGTGAGTATTGGTATTTGGGGAGAACCATTGTCAAGTGTTCCGTAACTTTTTTGACCATTTGCCACTACAGTTTTTTCTGATTGTTCCTTTTGTCACTCAGATTTTTGTCGCTGTTGGCTTAACTGGCTGGCTGTCCTGGAGTAATGGCGAGCAAGCTGTTAATGAAGCCGTTAATCAGCTTCAGGACGAAATTACTAATCGCATTGAGGATAAACTTGATCAGTTCTTGATGACTCCGAATTTGATTAATCAACTTAATCACGATCATCTATTGTCCAATAATTGGGATGGGCAATATAGTCAACAAATGCAAAAATTATTTAGGAGCCAATTAGATAATTTTGATTTAATTGACTCTATTTTTTGGGCCAGTCAAACTGGTGAATTGATCGGGTTGGCACGCATTGACGGTCAACAACCTCACTTAATGTTGTCGGGAAAAAACACTAATGGCAACATTCAATTTTGGAGCCTGGATGAATCAGGAAATTCGGTGATAATGGTCAATGAAACACCCGATTTTGTGGTGACAACTCGGACTTGGTATCAGGCGGCGATCGCCTCTCAAGATGGCGTATGGGGGGATATTTTTTCCTATCATGCCTACCCGAGAATGGCTTTAGCTGCTAGTGTCGCAGTGCGGAATCCTCAAGGAGAAATAATTGGGGTATTTGGTAGCAACTTTTTCTTGGATAAAATTAGTGATTTTCTGCAATCTTTAGAGGTTTGCAATTATAGTAAAATTATCATTGTCGAAAGGTCTGGATTGCTGGTAGCTAGTTCTACGATATCACAGCCATTTAAGATTGAAAATCAACAAGCATCCCGCATATATATTAATCATAGCCAAGATGATTTAATGCCACAAGTATATAGATTTTTGATAGATAATTTTGGCAGTTTATTTAATATCAATCAACGCTTAAATAGTAGATTAATAATCAATCAAGAACGCCACTTTTTGCAGGTTTTACCCTATCAGGACAATATGGGTTTAGATTTGTTGATTGTAGTGGTTATTCCCGAGTCCCATTTTATGGAGAGGATTCACAGTAACGCTCGTTCCACTTTGTTGTTATGTTTATTAGCCTTAATTGTGGCAATTTTCCTTGGTGTTTACACTTCCCGTTGGATCGCAGAACCGATTTTACAATTGATTAAAGCTAGTGAAGCGATCGCTAACGGAGAATTCACCCATCGAGTCGATATTAAAAAAATCAAAGAAACCGAGCAATTATCCCAAACTTTTAACCAGATGAGTTCCCAGCTACAAGAATTATTTGAAACCCTAGAAATCCGTGTCGAACAACGGACAGCAGAACTCCGACAAGCCAAGGAAAACGCCGAAGTTGCCAATCAAGCTAAGAGCCAATTTTTAGCTCACATGAGCCACGAACTCCGTACCCCCTTAAATGCAATTCTTGGTTTTACTCAACTGATGATCCGCCAAATTAGCTTAGAAAATAATCATAATCTGAATAATTTTAGAGACCATCTTTATATCATTCAACGCAGCGGTGAACATTTACTACAACTCATTAATGATGTCTTGGATATGTCCAAAATTGAGGCGGGTAAAATCTCCCTTAATATCAACAACTTTGACCTGTGGAGTTTACTAGACTCCCTAGAGGAGATGTTCTCTATCAGAGCCGCATCGGAAGGATTAAAATTAATTTTTGTGCGATCGCCGAATCTCCCTCGTTATATTAACAGTGATGAACAGAAACTACGACAAGTGCTAATTAACTTAATCGGAAATGCCGTTAAGTTTACCGAAAATGGCTCTGTCACTCTCCACAGCCAAGTTATTGACCCACCTAATCAAATTGACAACCCACAGCCGCCGCCGATGGTTTTACAGTTCACAGTAGAAGACACCGGACCAGGTATTGCACCCGCAGATATAGACCAACTTTTTGAGCCATTTCTACAGACAGAAACTGGCCGTAAATATCAGCAAGGAACTGGCTTAGGTTTACCCATTAGTCAACAATTTGTTCAGTTAATGGGGGGTGATATTTCCGTATCTAGTACCCTAGGGGTCGGTAGTGTGTTTAAATTTAAGATCAGGGTCAGTCTAGGATACCCAGAAGAGATAGCAAGTAGTCAACTCCAGCATCAAAGGATTGTTTCCCTCGCTCCAAATCAACCGAAATATCGGATTTTGGTTGTCGATGACCGCGAAAGTAACCGACAGCTTTTGGTTAAATTCCTCAGTCCTTTAGGATTTGAGGTACAGGAAGCTGAAAACGGCCAAGAGGCGATCGCCATTTGGAATCAATGGGAACCTCATCTAATTTGGATGGATATGCGAATGCCAGTTATGGACGGCTACGAAGCCACTACACAAATTAAATCCTATTTAAAAGGTCAAGCCACCGTGATTATTGCTCTTACCGCCAGCGCCTTTGAGGAAGAACGTGCCGTTGTCCTCTCCGCTGGATGCGATGATTTTGTCCGCAAACCTTTTGAAGAACAGATTTTGTTTGAGAAAATGGCTAAACATCTAGGTGTTCGCTATATTTATGAACAACAGATAAATTCTCAGCCTTCATTACTGGTTCAACATCAACCCCTAGAGGCGAATTGTTTGATAGTGATGCCAAAAGACTGGATTCTGCAACTTCACCAAGCAGCCACTGAATTAGATGATAAGCTAGTTCTACAACTTCTTGAAGATATTTCTGAAGACCAAGTGGCACTGAGGGAAAGTTTAATTGATTTGGTTGAAAGGGTGCGGTTTGATATGATTCTTAGTTTAACTCAATCGGCATTGAAGTTATGAAATCTGATGAGGTGAGTATTATTCCTGGTCATATATTAGTAGTTGATGACTTTCTGGAAACCCTTAATCTTTTGACTAATTTGTTAGAAGAACGCGGTCATAAAGTTCGGCGTGCTATTAGTGGAGAAATGGCATTAATGGGAGCAACAGCCAGTCCTCCCGATTTAATTTTGCTGGATATTAATATGCCTGGGATGAGTGGCTATGATGTTTGTCAACAACTGCAAGCTGAACCAACTACACAGGGAATTCCGGTGATTTTTATTAGTGCTTTGAATGAGGTTTTTGATAAAGTTAAGGCTTTTGAAGTTGGCGGGGTAGATTATATTACTAAACCCTTTCAGATTGAGGAAGTTATTGCTAGGATTGAAAATCAAATTGCTCTCAAACAGGCTCATAAGCAAATTCAGCAGCTTAATGCGGAACTGGAACAGCGGGTTCTACAACGGACTGAAGAACTCGAGTCCGCTAATCAAGAATTAAAGAAAATGAATAGTCTTTTAGAGAGGGAGATTCTTCATCACCAACAAACACAAAGTAAACTGCTACATATGGCTTCCCATGATGCCTTAACTGGTTTACCTAATCGTGTGTTTTTTATGGATAAATTGATGCAAGCAATATCTGAAACTAAACAAAATCCAGATTATCGCTTTGCGGTTTTATTTTTGGATTGCGATCGCTTTAAAGTGGTTAATGATTCCCTCGGACATTTAACAGGCGATCGCCTATTAATTTCCTTAGCCAGAAGACTGCAATTAACCTTAAAAATGTCTCCCACTAATTTAGCTAGATTTGGAGGTGATGAATTTACCATTTTACTCGAAAATATTCATAGTACCCAAGCTGTTACTGTTATCGCTGAACGTCTACAAAAGGCTTTAACTTGGCCGTTTCAACTAGATGAGCAAGATTTGTTTTTAGAGGCTAGTATTGGTATTGTTATCGGTACATCCGAATACACCGAACCCGAACAAGTATTGCGAGATGCTGATATTGCTATGTATAAAGCCAAAAGTCAAGGTCGCGGCTGCTATCGGTTTTTTGATGGCACAATGCACAATGATGCTCATCGAAGATTTCAGCTAGAAAATGACCTGCGACTAGCAATAGAAAATCATCACTTTTTGCTCAACTATCAGCCAATTATTGAACTCCAAGATGGCTCTGTTATGGGTTTTGAGGCTCTTTTGCGTTGGCATCATCCAGAGCATGGCATCATTTCACCCGCAGAATTTATTCCCATAGCTGAGGATACTGGCTTAATTATTCCCATTGGTTTATGGGTCTTAGACCAGGCAGTTAAACAGTTAAACCTGTGGCAAAAAAAAGGATTAATTACTCCTCAATTTCGCATGAGTGTTAACTTGTCAGTTAAACAGTTTACCCAGCCTTATTTAATTGAAGAAATTGACCGGATTTTGGTTAAAAATAACTTTCAAAGTTCTTACTTGAAGCTAGAAATAACCGAAACGGCAATTGTAGAAAATCCCGAAGCTGCTCGACAACTCTTACAACAGCTTACTCATCGTAATATCCATTTAAGTTTAGATGACTTTGGCACCGGTTATTCCTCCCTAAGTTATTTACATAGGTTTCCCGTTAACACTTTAAAAATTGACCGTTCATTTATTACTTGTATCGGCACACCTAACGAAAACCTACAAATTGTTGATGCCATTATTACCCTGGCTCATCAATTGAAAATTAACGTGGTTGCAGAAGGTATAGAAACCGCCGAACAACTCGCTAAACTTCGCAGTTTAGGCTGTGACCAAGGACAAGGTTACTATTTTTCTAAGCCAGTGGAAAGCATGATGGCTGAGGACTTGCTCAAACAGAGAATCTTATGTTAAACTTGAAATAGACATCAGACAATGGTCTAGTTATGTGTTGTTTAATGTCCCTCAGCTTCCCGTTCTAATAACAAGGTGACTGGACCATCATTTTCAATAGACACATTCATCATAGCTCCAAACTCACCTGTAGCGACTTTTAAACCACTTATTCGTAGTTTTTCAATAAATAACTGATATAACTTTTCGGCGGCTTCTGGAGGCGCTGAACGGTCAAAGGATGGACGGCGACCCTTGCGACAATCTCCGTACAGGGTAAACTGACTCACCACTAATAATTCTCCCCCAATATCTTGCACTGACTTATCCCAGCGTCCGCTATGATTATCCGGGTCGGGAAATAATCGCAAATCGAGACATTTTCGAGCCATCCAGTCAACTTCAGCTTCTGTATCTGTGGCTGAAATACCGACTAGCAGATTGAGTCCTTGATTAATTTTACCAACAATTTGACCATTAACTGTGACCTGTGAAGATTTGACTCTTTGGATAACAACTCGCATGGGATATTGTACAGTTAGTGATTGCTTGATGTGACTGGGAAGGTGGGCAACCATAGAAGGTTGCCACTACTATCTAATTACCTAGAAAACCCTTGACCGCGAGTTGGGGAAGGTTTACAGAAACAATTTTCAATCTGAGTTTTTAGGGTGGCTTTATCTAGGTTTTGACCAATTAACACCAGTTGGGTTTTGGGGGAACCTTTCCACTCATCATCATCAATGGAAAATCGCTTACCGCTGAGGTGAAAAATATGACGTTTCGGACTTTCATCAAACCAGAGAATTCCTTTGGCGCGAAATATATTAGCTGTTAATTGATTGTCTAAAAAGTATTGAAATTTCCGCAGGGATAGGGGGCGATCGCTTTCAAAGGAAATCGAAGTAAAACCATCATTTTCTAAGTGGTTAGAATGATGTCCATGGTCATGGTCGTGGTCATGGTCATGGTCATGGTCATGGTGGTGATGTTCGTGTTCATGGTCATGGTGGTGATGGTCTGATTCTTCTGTGTGGTCAAAATACTTATCAGACTCAAATAAACCGACACTGAGAATCAAAGGAAGGGGAACTTGAGAACGTTTAGTCCTGAGAATGCGAGCATCTTTTTTCATGTCTCGGAGGCGAACTTCCAGCAGATCCACATCAGCCTCATCTACCAAATCAGTTTTATTGAGGATAATAATATCCCCATAGGCGATTTGACTCTCGGCGGCTTGACTATTAAACAAATCCAAACTAAAGTTTTCACAGTCTACCATAGTGACAATAGAATCGAGGCGAGTCATGTCTCTTAATTCCGTCCCCAGAAATGTCAAAGCCACGGGTAGCGGGTCAGCCAAACCTGTAGTTTCAACCACCATATAATCGACTTTTTCCGGGCGTTCTAGGACTTTGTAGACGGCGTTAACTAAATCTTCATTAATGGTACAACAAACACAGCCATTGCTGAGTTCTACCATAGTATTATCTGCGTCGGTAGCCACAATTAACTCGTTATCAATGCCGACTTCGCCAAACTCATTCACCAAAACGGCTGTTTTTAAGCCTTGTTGGTTGGAGAGTATGTAGTTAAGAAGGGTAGTTTTACCGCTACCGAGAAAACCGGTAATAATTGTCACAGGTAAACCGGGTTTGGGTTCGTCCATTGTCTTTTCGGTATGGGGATTGACTGCTGATTGCATAGCCCTACTGTCCAAAGTGTTAGAAACTGGAGAATCTCCAGTTCTTATTTTATCGCAATTACGGGATTTTATTTAATGAATTTGCATAATCCTCTCTCGGAGGTGCGGATAAATTCGCACAACTCCCGGACTAATTCTGAGTTTAGCTCAGATTCTAGTTTTTCGAGGGCTTGAGAAATATTGAGATTTGACCTATATAGGATTTTAAAGGCTTGC
This sequence comes from Limnospira sp. PMC 289.06, assembly GCF_032350395.1. NCBI lineage: Bacteria > Bacillati > Cyanobacteriota > Cyanophyceae > Oscillatoriales > Sirenicapillariaceae > Limnospira > Limnospira sp. PMC 289.06. Next base: position 12,734 of record NZ_JARPLC010000036.1, on the reverse strand, counting down.
TGAAGTTCTCGGCGCTGTCCTTCGTTGAAGCCAGACCGTCGCAGTCCGACGACATTCAAACCCATGACGGTATTAGTGCTAAGGCTGCGGGTGATACAGAAGGGGGGAACATCTTTTTGGATAGCACAGCCGCCAGACATCATGGCTAATCGCCCAACTCTGGTAAACTGGTGAATGAGACAGTTACCGCTGATAAAAGCCCGATCGCCTACTTGTGCATATCCAGCTAATAGGGCTCCATTGGCAATAATCACGCGATCGCCCACTTTGACATTATGACCTACATGGGAGTTAGCCATCAATAGGCAATCATTACCCACGAGAGTCATTGAACCTGCTTTAGTGCCGCGATGGATAGTTACACCCTCACGAATTACACAATTATTGCCTATTTGGACTGAGGATGGTTCGTCCGAGAATGCTAGATCCTGGGGTGTGTCCCCCAATACTGCCCCAGCATGAACTTGGGTGCGATCGCCTAGGGTAGTTCCACATAGAATAGTAACATGGGATGCGATCGTGCAGTGGTCGCCAATTGTCACCCCTGCTTGAATATAGCTCAGTGGTCCAATTGTTACATTCTCGCCTAATGTTGCACCCGGTTCGATTATAGCTGTGGGGTGAATTGTCATCTCTCGATAGAAGGTTTGATGGGAGACGACATAATCATACCATTACTGCTCAATTGGTGGGTGAGTTGATTTGTATCTGTCATCAATTAATGATTATCAATGGGTCAGACCCTACCAGCTACCAGCTAAACCGGGTCAATGAATCATTATCAATTGTTAATTATTAATTATCAATTATTGATTAGTCAATCGATTAAATATAGTTGACAAAATTACCGAAATGTGATACATCAAAACAGCAGACAATATTGAAAGGCTAATAAACAGCTAAACATAGAGGCGGGAACAATCGTAGGGTGCGTCAGAGGGATAACCTATCGGGTCAAGGGCAAATTTTGTTCATCTGAGGCACCGCCTTTATTTAAGGCGGGAGAAATTCGCCCAATTGTCCGGTAAAATAAATTACCATATTAATCAAAACCGGAAAGGCAATTAGGTATAAAGCATGACCGCAACCACATCAAAACCAGTTTCCGCCCCCGAATTTTGTCAGGGCATCCAGTATTTTAGCGAAACATTCCCCAGATTAGAAACTTACGGCCAAAAGCCAGCCATAGCCGAGGGTACAGTGGCTATTTCTGACCCTAAAGACCCAGTAGCAGTGTATCAAACCCTGCTATATGCGGACGCGCTGCGATACTTAATTCTACAGGTAACAGGTAGTAAAGCATCAGGACACCCAGGAGGTTTCGCCAGCCAAGCGGAAGCCTATGCAGCTTTAGTCATGCTGGGTTATAAAAATATTATTACGGAAGTGGGACACCATGCGCCTGGCTTCTATAGCGCGGTTTTCCTCGATCGCTCCTTAGAAGACATGGAAATCTACACGGTGCAACAACTGCGCGATCGCTTCCGGGAAATGCACGGACTGCTGGGGCATCTTTCCGGTTATATTCCGGGTCTACTGAACCCCGCCGGACCCCTAGGACAAGGGCAGCATTTCGCCATGGCTGCGGCTCTGTTACACAGGGACAAACTCTTCCCTTTCACCCTAGGCGATGGTGGTATGGGAGAGCCCTATCCGATGAGCAGTATGGCGCATTTTAACACAGCCTATCCTAATGTAACGAACTTCCTGCCCATATTAGTGTGGAATGGCTACAGCCAGGAACACCACAGCATGGTCTCCACTAAAACCAATGAGGAAATGATCGCCTATTGGAAAGGTAACGGCTTTAAAGAAGTCCTGCTAGTCGATGCTAAAGACTTCGACGACCAAAACCAACCGGGAGATTATGTTGATAGTACGGCTTTTTCCATTGATCGGCGCATGGCTTTCACCCAGGCGGTGATGGAAACAGTAGACAAAGCGGCTAAATTTGCCCTAAATGGTACATTGACGGTATTTATTATTAAACAACTGAAAGGGGCGGGTGTTCATGCGCGGGGTGCGAAATCCCACAATCTCTATCCCGGAGATACCCTCGACAGTCCCCATATGATTAAGGCTCTCCAGGAGCGATCGCTACCAGTAGCCGCTTGGGAGTTGGTGCGTAAAAACATTGAACGAGCAGGGGGTGGTCCGGCTTCTAAGACAGTGGTAACTGAGTTTGAGTACCCGATCGCCGATTTGGGTACACTCCCCTTAGAAGAGTATACAGTGGGCGGTGATCCGAAAGTGGCAACTACCGCTATGGGGGCGATCGTCGGTCATGTAGGCCAAAAAGACCCCCATTTTCTGGTCACAAATGCGGATGGTAACGCTGCTTCGGGTATTAACAACATTAACCAAGCCCTGAAAATTATTCACCCTACCCCTGATGATATCTATTTCCAGGGACCCAATGGACAGGTTTATGAGCCCCTCAGTGAAGACGCTTGCGCCGGAATGGCTGCAGGTTTAGCCTTGATGGGCGCACGGACTCTGTGGTGTTCCTACGAGTCTTTTGCTATCAATGGTTTACCAATTTGGCAAACTGTCACCCAGGCGATGGCTGAGTTGCGGCACCTCACCCCTTCCACCATTACGTTATTTACCGCTGGGGCTCTGGAACAGGGACGCAATGGCTGGACTCACCAACGCCCGGAAATTGAGGCTTATTTTGCGGCTATGTTACGCAACGGTAATGTTTTCGCTCTGTTTCCCCCAGATGCTAATAGTATCCAGGTCTGTTATCAGTGGGCACTCAATACTAAAAATAAGGGCATTACTATTACTGCGAGTAAGTCTCCTTTACCGATTCGTACCACCTTTGAACAAACCCGCCAAGGCTTGCGAGATGGGGCGGTGATTTTGGAAGAGGTAAAAGGTGATAAAACCGTGGTTTTTGCTGTCATTGGAGATATGACTTTAATCCCCGTTTTTGAGGCGGCGGCTTACCTGGAAACTGAGGGAATTGGTACTCGCATTGTCTCAGTGATTAACCCCCGCCGTTTGTATCGTCCTACTGATGTAGCTTGGGATACTTGTTCGGAAGCTGATGGGGATTTTATCAGTGATGAACTGTTCGAGAATTTGTTTGGTGGGGATGCTTTGATTGGGGTGACAGGCGGCGCTAGTTTGATGCTGGAGCCGATTATGTTGCGTAGTAATATCCGCCGCGATACTTTCGCCTGGAAACGGGGAGAAACTACTTCTAGTGCGGGTCAGTTGATGGCTTTTAATGGCTTGACTGCTGAGACTTTGACTAAAAGGGCGATCGAGTTAATCCACTAGGTTTAACTGGTTTTTCCTGGTGTCCGTTGGGGGGAGAGGAGTATTACAGTTTTCGGTCATTCTCCCAGACTCCCCCTGCTTCTTCCTAAGACTCGACACCGATAATGCTCTGATTGGTGTCACAATAGAATCTTGATGTAATCTGCAATTATGCTTTATGTATCTAACTTGGTTGGACAGTAACTCTTGGTTAGTGGAGATGGCTGGTAAGTCTATCCTGATTGACCCTTGGTTGGTGGGGTCTTTGGTGTTTGGTAATTTACCCTGGTTATTTAAAGGGGAAAAACAGAAAACTCGCCCCCTTCCCGATCGCATTGATGCTATCCTGTTGTCTCAGGGATTGGAAGACCATGCTCATATTCCTACTTTAAAAATACTGGATAAAAATATTCCCGTCGTCGCTTCCCCCAATGCGGCTAAGGTGGTGCGAGAATTGGGCTATACTCAGATTCATTCTTTGCATCATCGGGAAACTTTTAAACTGGGCTCCAGCCTGGAAATTAGGGCGGTTCCCGGTTCCCCAATTGGTCCGACTTTGGTGGAAAATGGCTATGTTATTTCTGATACTACTACTCACCACAGTCTCTATTATGAACCCCACGGCTACCATTCCCCCACTTTGAAAGAATTGGCTCCCATTGATGTGGTAATTACTCCTATTATGGATTTGGCTTTACCCTTGATAGGTCCGATTATTCGCGGCACAAAATCTGCCCTAGAGTTAACCAAAATGGTACAGCCACAGGTGATATTACCAACCGCCGCCGCTGGTGATGTCTCCTATGAGGGATTATTAGTTGCGGCTTTAAAGGTAGTCGGAAACCTAGAAGATTTTCGCTCTCTCATCGCTCGCCATAACCTCAAAACTCGCGTGCTTAATCCTCAGCCAGGTGAACGCTTTGCTATTGATTTATAGTTGGCTTCCCATAGAGGCGATCGTATTTTCCCCCGGCTGGAATTTCTGAAAAGTGAACCTAGATGGCCAAAAAAAAAATTTTTCTGGGGGTGCGATCGCTCTTTTTTTTGAGAAACCCCTATCTTTTTGGGGGGAGTCCGTGCTACACTATAATATAATGGGCATAGTTGCAAAAATAATATTTTTGGTCGCATCCGATTATGTAACATACCCCTATGATACCCCCCTGCAGCCGCCTTGTCAACCCCTTTTCACTTGGGCGGCCGGGCCAAAAAAAAATTTTTTCTGGGGGTGCGATCGCTCTTTTTTTTGAGAAACCCCTATCTTTTTGGGGGGAGTCCGTGCTACACTATAATATAATGGGCATAGTTGCAAAAATAATATTT
>NZ_JARPLC010000036.1:6049-8135 GCF_032350395.1 Limnospira sp. PMC 289.06 | reverse complement strand
TGGGCGGCCGGGCCAAAAAAAAATTTTTTCTGGGGGTGCGATCGCTCTTTTTTTTTGAGAAACCCCTATCTTTTTGGGGGAGTCCGTGCTACACTATAATATAATGGGCATAGTTGCAAAAATAATATTTTTGGTCGCATCCGATTATGTAACATACCCCTATGATACCCCCCTGCAGCCGCCTTGTCAACCCCTTTTCACTTGGGCGGCCGGGCCAAAAAAAAATTTTTTCTGGGGGTGCGATCGCTCTTTTTTTTTGAGAAACCCCTATCTTTTTGGGGGAGTCCGTGCTACACTATAATATAATGGTAATATTCGCGAAAATAATATTTTTAGCCGCATCCAATTATGTAACATACTCCTATGATAGCCCCCTGTAGCCGCCTTGTCAACCTTTATTCATTACTTTTTGATATACTCGATCGCAAAGCAGCAATTTTGGTGGCGAGAATGCCAGCTTGTCCGATCATCAATACCCTTGCATCCGGGCTAGGGTCATCAGTGCAAATATATAAGGATCTATGTCTCCCTCCCAGGAACAATACACCGTTAACCTAGAAGAAACCGGCGAGTTAATGATTCCCGAAGCTGTGCGGAAACAACTGAACCTGCAAGGGGGCGATCGGCTCACTTTAACCCTTGAAAAAGATGGCAGCCTGCGTCTGGTCAGTTGGCGTGAGCAAGTCCAAAAACTCCGGGGAATTTTTAAAGATATTTCAAACGGTGTAAGTCTCGCCGACGAACTGATTCGAGAACGGCGTTCCGAAACACAGCCGGACGACCAATGGTGAGTCAAAATCCCCGTGCTTTATTGGATGCTTCAGCTTTACTGGCATACTTACAAGACGAACCCGGTGCAGATGATGTTGTAGATGCTTTGCTGAAAAAAGCAGCTATCAGCGCCGTAAATTGGGCAGAAACTCTCTCGAAGCTGGCTGAACGCGGTCAAGATCCTGATGTGGTCACCACTCAATTAACAGAACAAGGTTTACTTGAGCGAGCGTTAATTATTTATCCAATAGATGGAGAGCTGGCGCGGGATATTGCCAAGCTAAGAATACCAACTCGCGCCCTGGGACTTTCTCTGGGCGATAGAGCTTGTCTGGCGTTGGCATTGAAGCTAAATTTACCCGCACTTACGACCGATCGCGCCTGGTGCAATCTCGATTTGGACATAGAAATTCGAGCGATTCGATAATTATATTAATGTGCCTCAATGTCCTGAGAATTGGGGCTATCGCATTTTTCCCCAGCCGGGAATTTCGGAAAAGTAAACCTACGTGGCCCAAAAAAAAAATTTCTGGGCGCGCCCCCGCGCTTTTTTTTTCAGAAAACCCTATCTTTTTCTGGGAGTCCGTGCTACACTATAAAATAATTGGAATATTTGCGAAAATAATATTTTGTCTAACATCCGATTATTTAATATACTCCTATCATAGCCCACTAGCGCCGCCGTGTCAACCCCTATTTACTAGGGCGGGCCATAATTTTTTTAAAAAAAGCGGCAGGTTGATCACCTAGTTAGAGCGATCGCCTAAAACCTTCCAAGTTTTGTCATCTACAACCCCGGTAGATTCTAAGCCCATAGCCAACTGAAAATCAGAGACAGCAGCCAAAGTTTTGGGGCCAAATATACCATCAACAGGACCCGGATCATGTCCAGTCAACTCTAGGCGAGTTTGCAGAGTTTTGACTTTGGAACCGCGATCGCCTTGTTTAATGAGAGTTTCTGCTATAGTCTGCTGGTGAGGATCTTTTGAGAGAGCCTGCCAAGTGCTGCGATCAACCACTCCAGTAGGTCGGAGACCCTTAGACAATTGAAAGTTAATTAGGGCTCGCTCAGTGCGGGGGCCAAAGAGACTATCTACACGACCCACAGAAAAGCCATGTACTTCCAGGCGCTGCTGTAAACCGGCTACCTGTACCCCTTGGGTTCCTCGCGCTAAGGTCATTTCCCTAGGTCGGATCTGATTTTCTTCAGGTTGATAGAAAGGTTCAGCAAAGGTAGTTTCTTCGCGAATTTCCTCATGGGGTTGATGGAAAGGTTCAGCAAAGGTAGTTTCTTCGCGAATTTCCTCACGGGGTT
>NZ_JARPLC010000036.1:0-6040 GCF_032350395.1 Limnospira sp. PMC 289.06 | reverse complement strand
GATAGAAAGGTTCAGCAAAGGTAGTTTCTTCGCGAATTTCCTCACGGGGTTGATAGAAAGGTTCAGCAAAGGTAGTTTCTTCGCGAATTTCCTCACGGGGTTGATAAAAAGGTTCCGAGAAGGGACTTTGATTATCCGAGAAACGCCTGCGATCTTGAGTTAGGTTGAGAAGTCGTTCAACTTCGGACTCAGCGATCGCCGATGTAGTCCCGGACGTGGCGATCGCGGGACCTGTAAAGCCGGGAATTGCTAAAGCCATCAGGCCAGCAATGATAGCAGTTTTGATACCCATAGGACTAAGTGTGCGTGTTATGGTTTGAGGTTATAGCTGTTAGTTAAGCGTACCAGATCGTATTCTAACATCCGGATCGGTTTTCCGACAGCCTCCAACCGATCCAAAATCGCCGAAATCTCTTACCAAGTTCGCCGGGACTAGACCCATTTCTAACGTTGTAGATGCTGTTGCAATAACTCCTGGCACCTGGGTTTATAGATCAAATAGAATAAAGCCTCCAAATAGCGCATCATATCGGCGCGTTTTTCCTTAGAGACATATTTCCAGAACCCATAGACGCGGGTAAGAGTCAACAATCGAGAAGTGTGTATTTTCCAGGTATAGCTACTGTAAACCCGATCCATTCCCCGTTGAGAAATTTCATTCCAGAAACCGATATTATATTGACATCGAACCAGAAACTCATCTAACTTGGCAGCAGTCTCGTCATAGTTAGTGGGGTTAATGTAAAAGCCATTAATTTTATCTTTGATAATTTCCAGAGGGCCCCCGAATTGAGTAGCAAAGGTAGGTAAACCGGATATCATGGCTTCTAAAATAGTTAACCCAAAGGCTTCAAAGAGAGCAGGTTGGACAAAGATACCATGATGGTCAGCAATTACCCGATACATTTCTCCGGTATCAGTTTTAGAAAGTCGGACACCGAGCCAGCGGACTTTATCATAAAGATTATAGTGCTCAATGAGATGATACATCTTTTTAATTTCTTCGGCTTCTTCATAGTCGCTCGAATCTTCTACCCGGAGTTTTCCAGCAATAAAAATCAAGTTAGCTTTTTCTTGCAATTCGGGATGTTGACCATAGCACTCTACCAAACCCGTGATATTTTTAATTCGGTCTAAACGAGCGACTGAAAATAGGGGCGGCTTGGTTGGGTCAGCCAATTTACCAAACACTTGGTTAGGGTCATCTAGGTAAAAAATCAACTCTTCTAGCCGTTGGCGATCGCTGGATATGCGTTCTTCCGTGCGAGTATAGGGGAAGAAAATAGTCTCATTTACACCAGGGGGAACCACATTAAATTTAGGGCTAAATAGTTCAATACCATTGACCACATGATATAAACCGGGCATAGTATAAGACTTATAAGACTCATATTGACCCACACTATCAGTAGTGCCAATGATTTCTTGATAGGTACTGCTAATAATGAAATTAGCGGCATTCATAGCAATTAAATCTGCGGTAAATTGCAAGGAGAAATGATATTTATCATCCATATCCTGCCAGTACAAATCACTAAACACATATTTAGATTTTTCTAAAGCATGAGCCACATTACACTGAATAACATTCAGGCGTTTAGACAGCAAAAATGCGACTAAATTACCATCAGAATAATTGCCAACAATCAAGTCAGGACGACCTTGGAACTCCGCCAAAATTTCAGTTTCCGCATCAATAGCAAAAGTTTCTAGGTAAGGCCATATCTCAAACCTAGATATCCAGTTTTGGGTAACATTAGGGTTAAATTCCCGGAAGGGAACCCTGAGAATCCAGGCATTTTTAGTCCCATAAACTTTTTCTAATCGTTGATCACAACGAGTCCCATCACTATGAGGAATTAAACGAGTTAAAATCATCACTTTGGGTTGGACTCCCAAAACACTCAAGCCGGAGAGTTTCAATTCTTCCTCGAGTTCCATTTCTAAGCTACGCGCTTGGTCTAAAATATAGACAATTTGACCCCCCGTATCAGGACGACCTAAGACTCCTTCCTGAGCAAACCAGCCATGAATAGAGACTAAAACGATACGGAAAATCATGGGAATCCGAGCGAGGAATGCTTCTAATACTTGATGGTCGGGAGAGTCCAGAAGTTCGTCAAGTATTTCTAGGGTTTCCAAAGCTCGTCTGGCGGTATTTCCCCATCCGGGTTCAAAACCAATTTCTTGCAATTCAAACCGGAATTTTTCGTAAGGTTCTTTTGGAGAACGTTTATTAAGTAATGAAATGGCTTTTTTAATGGCGTAGGAAAGTTGGTTTTGATTAGTGATGCGATCGTTAATCAGTAATTGTAAGCCATTATAAGAATGGAGGCTGAGAAATTGATACAGAGATTCCAGCCACTGATTAGAGTCTTGAAAGAGTTTGCTGGATAAATAGCGGTTGAGATAACGGACACCTTTACCAATATTTTTCGAGTCTCGCAGTTGGGGAGAATAGTCATAAAAGGGGCCAAAGTCTATGGCGAAAACATTGCCATCATGGGGATGGTGATGGTCTACGAAGTGATCGCGTAAATCCAGCAATTCCTGAACACTCATCACATCAACCGATAGATCAGGTCGGAGACGAAACCTTTCCTGGGTGGCTATCTGGGGACGTACAATCAAGCAAATACTTTCATTTTCGAGAATAATTTCTTGGGTATAGTAAATCAGTTTACTGAGGTGAGAACTATCGACAAAATGAGCGGCTTTTTGAAATTTTAGGCAATAATCAGCAAAGGCTTGTAGAATATCATTGCGGAGTAAATATCGCTTCTCGGAGATTCTCAGTTCACTATAAAATTGTCGCAGATCCTGTTTCTCATCGCTCTCAATTACGTTCTGAATCAGTTCGGACATTAAAAATTCTCCTGATTAGTTTGTTGTTAATGGTGTGGTTGTCCCTAACCTAGTCTTGATTTATAGGTCTTCGTTTGCTGATCACACATCTTACCCAGTATAGATTTTGGCTGGGAAGGTTTGACAAAAATTTATGGTGATATGGTGATATGTTGATGGGTCTTATATGGATTTTGGCTATTCTCTGATTTCCCATATCTGTCAGGGAGAGGGTTGGATGCTTAAATATCCCTCAAATGGGGGGTTATGCTAACGGGGGTGACTCTTGTTGGGACAATATACCTCGGGGGTGGGCGCTATCTCATCAAAAATGGTGAAATGATGATTTAGATCCTGATCCCCCGGGAAGGCGATCGCATTATTTCATAGAAATATGGTAGTTTTCTATGATTTAGCTTTCCCCCTTATACCTGGGTCCCTAATCTGCTGTTAGGTATAGTTATGATCCGAATTATTAGATTAATTATTATTTGTTGTACAATCTGATGGTATTTTGGTCTCTCAATCTATAAGTGATATGTCAACAATGGATTACAACAATACACCGAAACCCATCACGGGTGAAATGGATGATAAGGCTAAAGCCCGTTTGCTTCTGACATTATGGGCGTTGGGAGGAACACAGACTAAGGTTAAGAAAAGTGATCTGACCAGTAAAGTCAAACAAAAACGACAAGGTAAGAAAGTCGGGATTTATCAGGGACTCTATGAGGATCTCAAAAATGCTGGGGCGATTGAGATTCATAAAGAAAACCAAGTCCCAATGGTTTTATTAACAGAAACAGGTAAATGGATGTTGGTTGAAGCCCTACAAAATCATGAATTTGAGTTTGAGGGAACTGTGGTTGCGTCTCGGTTGGCTAATGGATTAGTTGATTTAGTTCGAGCCATAAGTCAGAGAACATCTGGGACTGATACCTAATCATATTTAGCCAAAAATTGGTAAGTTGAACTGTCTTGACTATCCCCCAACCAATGACCCTATTTCCCCCTAATCAAAACATGGGATAGATTTGAAAAACCTTCCTTGTAAATACCAGCACTCAAATCTGGATCGCCTTTCATTTCCGTGATCAAGTTTACTCCTCACACTTTCTTAAACGCGATAACGGATTCAGATCCAGATTGATGTGGTCTAATTATGAGGTGTGTCTACTAACAATCAATACACCCCTATCATGTTGCTTGAATGGAGATGTTATTGTGGCTTCGATTTGCCTTTTTTAACCATAGCACCAACTCCTCAAACAATTAAAGCTACAGTGGCTGAAGGTTCGGGGACAGATTTCTTATTATATTCTGTTTGCATTTGATGATAAACGCCACTAGCAATAATTTGATGGGCTGTGGTAGTGGGGTGGATATAATCCCAGAATAGATACTCGTGGGGGTTCTGACAAATTGTGCCTGATCTTAAGGATAGACAGCTATCAGTTACGTTGGTTAATCCAAATTCCTGAGGGTTAGCGATCGCATTATCGAATAAACTACCCACATCAAAAAAGCTAATATGGGCATTAGATAAACTTTGATTTAACCCTAATATTCCTTGCTGTAAGGCTTGATTATGTTGGATACTGAGGCTATTAAGTGCGGCTGGGTTAAAGGAATTAAAAGGGTCAACTGGGTCGAAGGGATTAAATTGGGCAATGGGTGTTTTTCCTAATTGCGGTAAATTTAGCACTAGAAAATTACGGGCTCCCACACCATACAAAGAACTTACAGCTTGCGTAATATTATTAACCGGGATATTTACATCAGTTTCCCTTCCCCCTAAATAATCATTTGCTCCCGCCCAAAGAATATATAACGCATCAGATTCGCGGATTGACCGGACATTAATAAAGGGGCAATAAATGCCTGTAATTGAGTTGATCAACCTGGTAAAAATCCAGGCGTTAAAATCTCCGGTTGTCGCTCCATTAAAGGCAAAATTTACCCCGTCAATGGGAGAGTCTGGGTCGATTAATGTAGTCGGATTTAAACCGAATTCTGAGGCTAAATAATCTACCCATAGTAATCCATTAGATGCTCGTTGCTCGAAGTAGGGTAGACCTTGAAAAATGGCTCCGCTAGTGGCTTTATAAGCGTTACCTGTATCTGATAAACTGTCTCCAAATGTATAGATTTGACTAAAGTTAAAGGTGGCGGCGATCGCTGAGGTTTCAGTAATAATACTTATGGCGATCGCACTAATAATGCTGGTAGTCAATGAGATACTTTTGTAGATGCTTTTCATAACCAGCCCTGGTGTAAATTGGGGTAATTTGTACATGGTAAGGCAACTTTAACATGATGACTCCGTGAAATTACATAGGCTGGTGTAAACTTTCAGGATGATTTTAGTAAAGGTTTGGGAAAGCCATGGTGCTGAGGTCTGGGGATAATCAATAATTACCCCCAGACAGACCTGAAATTAATGGGAATTAAGTATCTTTGAAGGAACGCATAGTTGGGAATAAAATAGCATCGCGGATACTCTGGGTATCAGTTAAAAACATAACTAGGCGGTCAACTCCAATTCCCATACCACCACAGTTAGGCATCCCCAAAGAAAGTGCTTGAATAAAATCTTCATCCATGGGGTGTGCTTCATCATCTCCGGCTTGTTTTTGAGCCAATTGTTCCTCAAATCGCTGCCGTTGATCTACGGGATCATTTAACTCGGAAAACCCGTTAGAATATTCAGTGCCATGAATAAATAATTCAAACCTCTCTACAAATCCCGGCTTAGAACGGTGTCGTTTAGCCAAGGGACTTACTTCTACGGGAAAATCAATAATAAATGTAGGTTCAATTAAGGTTGATTCTACCTTTTGGTCAAAGACAGCATAGAGTAAATATCCCAAATTTTGAGTATTTAAGTCTGTGAGTCTCACGCCGATCGCTTCAGCTTTGGATTTAGCTTCTGAGAATTCCAAGGTATCAAAATCTAAGCCAGTTTCATCTCGGACAGCTTCGACCATAGTTTTAACCCGCCAATGTTTTCCGGTGAAGGTGGGATAAATATTGCTGTAGTCATATTGGCGATCGATACTGATTTTATCTCCCTGATAATCAATCTGAGTAGACCCGCCCAAAACCTCTGTAGCTACGGCACAGATTAAGTCTTCAACCAAAGCCATAATTTGGAAATAGTCAGCATAGGCTTGATAGACTTCAATGGAGGTAAATT